>NZ_DBHIXS010000009.1:0-92601 GCF_057270515.1 Pseudoleptotrichia sp.
GTGCTTCTTTTTCAAGTAAATCATTGAATTTTGATTCTATTGCATTCAGACTTTGCTCCAGACTTTGTTTTGGTGCTGAATAGCTCACTGATGATATTATCAATATCCCCATTAATAGGAACATCATTTTTTTCATTTTTCCTCCTAAAATTTTTCTTAGATTTTAAAGTATAATTTCTTAGCAATTACTTTTAGATAGTATATCAAAAAATCATGAATATTTCAACATATTTTTTTATTTATGACAAATTCATTTTTAATTTTTATTTTTTTTCAATTTTACTATTTCATATATTGCTTATTTTTAAAGATTTTACGCATATAATAATTTCACCTATACTGTTATATATGAATATATATTTATATTATTTTTTATACATTATTTAATTTTTATATAATTATTATAGCCTAAAATAAAAAATATCCATTTATATCATTTTCTTATCACCTTATAAATAAACATTCCTAAACGAAAAAAAATTTCCAAATAAATTTTCAATTTATTTGGAAATTTCTATTTTATATTAATTTATAAGCCTTTCAAGTCTATTTATTATAAGGCCCGTTTATTAAATTGACAGTTACGTTTTTAGGATTAGGAACTAATGATTTATAGCTAAAAAATATGCTCCCTTTTATTTCGGAGTATCTTCTGTTAAGTCTAATCTGTTCTACCAATTCATTTCCTCCGTCAGACCAGTCTTTTACTTTATATGCTGCCTGTCCTATATAAAGATCTGTCCCTGTTTTTCGAGCATATTTACTCCACCATTCTACAAGAACACTATAATCAGCTGCTCTGAATCCTCTTGTCCAATATAACTGAGGTGCTACATAATCTATCCAGCCTTTATCCATCCAGTAAAGTATATCTGCATAAAGGTCATCATAATTTTGTACTCCTGCCTGAGTTTGTGAACCTCTCACAGGGTCTGTCGAAGCATTTCTCCACACACCGAAAGGACTTATTCCGAATGATACATTTTTATTTTCTTTCTTTATTTCCCTATGAAGCTTTTCTATAAGTTTATTTATATTGTTTCTTCGCCAGTCGCCTATACTTGAAAATCTTCCTCCGTATTTTTTATATTGAGCACTGTCGGGATATTCCTGACCTTTCACTTTATAAGGATAAAAATAATCATCCATATGAACACCGTCTATATCATATTTTTTAACCACTTCTACTATACTGTCAACGACATAATCATTTACTTCGGGTATTCCGGGATTAAGATACAGTTTCCCGCCGTACATTACTGTCCATTCAGGCCTTTTATTTCCTATATTATCACGGGAAAGTTTTTCTCTCCCTCCGCCCATTGTCAATCTGTAAGGATTGAACCACGCATGAAATTCTATATTTCTTTTATGTGCTTCTTCTACCATGAATTTCAACGGGTCATAACCGGGATTGGCTCCCTGAACTCCTGTCAGATATTCAGACCAAGGTGCATATTTCGAGGGATAGAAAGCGTCTCCTACAGGTTTTATCTGCACAAATACAGCATTCATATTCCATTTTTTTACATTTTCAAGCACTGAAATAAATTCACTTTTTTGTTCCTCGATACTGAGTCCTTTTTTTGAAGGCCAGTCGATATTTATTACACTGGCAACCCACACACCTCTTAATTCTTTTTTCTCTTTTTTTACCGTTATCTTTCTTGATTTATTATTTTCCGTCTTATTTTTACTGTTATTTTTATTATAATTGTCGCTATTATAGTCATCATTACCATAGCTGTCTATTATTTTCAGTATTTCTTCATCATTTTCAAAATCATTTGAATTATATGAGCTGTTATTATCTCCATATAAATTTCCCACTGTTAAAATGAGAATTACAAATAATGATACTATTTTTGATGTCAACTTCACTTTTTCACTCCTATCTCTGAATATCTTCAAAATTTTATTTATAAATTTGATTATAAAGTTTGATTTTTATAATTCCTGCTCTCTCTTTTTTATTCCCTTTTTTTATTTACTTTTTCTTTTTTCAGTTATCTTTCCTATCCATAATCTCAAAATCCATTAAAATTGGTAAATGGTCAGATAATAATGTTTTTATTACTTTATAGTTTTTTACTTTTATATCTCGGGAACAGAGGATAAAATCCAGTTCCTTTTTCGGAGCCCAACTTGGAAATGTAGGGTCTTTGTGTGAATTTACATTATACAGTCCACTCGCTTCCAAGAACAGTTCTATTTCCTCACTTCCCCACAGAACATTGAAATCGCCCGCAACTATAAAGGGTTTTTTACAATCCTGTATTAATTTTCTAAGTTGCACAAGCTGTTTTAATCTCGTCTTTCCTCCCAATGCCAGATGAACGAGGAAAACTATAACAGAACCTGTCTCAATTTCTATTACAAGTTTTTTCATTCCGTCATCAAGATAATGAAATTTTTGAGATTTTGTCTCCATTTTTGACAAAAAAGCGTTTCCCTGCTTTCTGACCATAGGCATTTTCATATATTTTGAATTTTCCTGATATTTATGTCTATACACATAATAGTTTTCTGTCATTTTTCCCAAAAGTTCAGCCTGATTTTTTTCTTTAGTTCTGAAAGACCCCAGATCTACTTCCACCAGCCCCACTATGTCAGGGTCATATTTTTTTATAAATTCTCCTATCCTGCCAATATGTTCCAGCGAATGTCCCAGATAGCCTCTTATATGTTTTAAAGGCTGATTTAAATATTTTCCTGTCCCGTATCTTATATTGTATAAAAGAAATTTCATAATTATTACTTCCTAACCAGTCCTACTCCGTCTCCGAAAGGCAATAAGACAAAATTACATTCATTATTCAGCTTTTCTATAAACTGCTGCAATCTTTTTACTATCGTTCTGTACTTTTTCGGAATATCTTTATCTTCTTCCGTTACTAATCCTCGGAACATTATATTATCAATAAATATAATGCCGTTTTCATTTAAAAGTTTATAACACATTTTAAAAAATTTTATATACTGTCCTTTTGATGCATCAATAAATATAAAATCAAAAGTATTTTTTTTATTATTTCCTATTATTTTATCAAGTTCAGGTATCTTTTCCAGTGCATCTCCTAAAATCAATTTATTTTTCTCAAAAATACCCGTTTTTTTGAAATTCTCCACTGCTTTAGCGTATCTTTCTTCGTCTATTTCAATAGTTGCAAGAAATCCTCCGTTACTGTTTGCGAGTTTTCCAAGAAATATTCCTGAATAACCTGTAGCTGTACCTATCTCAAGTATATTCCGTGCCTTTATTCCCTGAGCAGTAAAGAGCATAAATCTTAACACTTCCCTCGTTATTATTGGGACTTTGTTTTCAAGGCTCTCTTTTTCTATTTCGATAATCTTTTCATCTTCTATCTGAAATAGTTTTTGAGCGTATTCAGACGATTTATTAAAATTTTCTATCATAGTTTTTAGCATATTCCTTTTATTTTTTTCTTTTTATTATCTTTCTGTTTTCTTTATAGGATTTCACGATTTTTCCACAAATTTATTTTTTCATAACTTCTTCTATAATTTTATAATGCTTCCCCTATTTTAAAAATCGGCAGCATAACCGAAAGCATTATTATCCCTATTATCATTGCAATAAATATTATAGACAGAGGCTCAAAGATTTTGAGAAAAAGCTGTATCTTACTTCTCACTTTTTCGTAATATATTTCATAAAGATTGAAAAAAACATCGGATATCACTCCTGTCTTTTCCCCTATATTTAAAAAAGTAATATATTCCTTGTTAAAAAATTTCAGATTATGAAAAGATTTTTTTATATTTTCCCCTTTTTCAATTTTTATTATGATTTTTCTTATTTCATTATTCATTAATCCGCTATTGGAATTTATGCACATTTTCAATGACTGGAGAAATGGAATATCGGCACTTGTAAGAGAATACATATTTCTTGTAAAGTTTAATATGCACATATCTTTATACAGTTTTCCTATTATAAAAGTATTTAAAAATATTTTTTCAAATTTTTCTTCATTTTTCTTTTTTAAATATATCGCGAGCCAAATAAAAAAAATTAATAAAATCAATAAAAACAGACCATATTTGTCAAAAACCGCACTTATTCCGATAATAGTCCTGGTCATAACAGGAAGCTGCTGTCCTGTATCCGAATAAATCAGAACAAACTTTGGAACTACAAATTTCAGAAGTATAACTACAATAATCAGAGCTGTAATAATAACTGTTAAAGGATATATGCTCAGACTCATTATATCTTTTTTGATTTTATTTCTAAATTCATATTTTTCATATAAATTTTTAAAAACCGTTTCCAGATTTCCCGTTTGTTCTCCTATTTTTATTAATTCTAAAAATTCCCTATCCTTTTCTATTTTCTCAAAAGCCTTATTTAATGGGGTTCCTTTTTCTATAAGTTTTTTCGTCTGCCTTATTTTTTCTCTAAAAATCCCCTCATAATTTATAGAAACTATTTCAAGACAATCTACTAAATTTATCTTTCCTTTTAATAAATAATGGACATTTTTCGTAAATGAAAGCATTTCCCTGTCTTTTACTTTATATTTTCCTACTTTATATTTTGTTTCATATTTTCCATTATATAATCTGCTTTTATTAAAAAATTTATTGTTACTCAAAAAATCGGTCATATTAAATCCCCCCTTTTTGATTTCTATACCGTTTTTCTTTTATTATTTTGAGATTTATACATTATTTTCATTGTTTTCATTATTGTTCTGATTATTGTTTTCAGTTTTTTCATCTGTTTTTCTATCCGTCTTTTCTTTTGCTTCTTCTTCAGAACTATTACCGCTAAAATAACCATTTTTTGATTTATCAGGATTTATATATCTCGAACCTGAAAACATTATTTTCGAGAATACACTTTTCATATGATTAGTTCCACTGTATACAAACGTTTTTTCAAAAGAATCCACTCTTGTCAGCTCAAGTAATGAAAACAGTCTTAAAATAAATCCAATGACAAAAGCAAATCTTATTGTATAAAATTCTTCTCCAAAAATATAAATAACTCCGTTATTTATAAATTTTCCTATAAGACCTCCAAACAGTCCCGCCAGTATTGCCGCTATCCCTGAAACTAAGGCGTAAGCTCCTACATAAGCATCGGCAGGCTCTCCCGAAACCTCCATCATCAAATTCAACAAACTCAATGTTATCGCTGTAAAACCTATCGCGTCAATAACTGCGGCTGCAAAAAGCATGGACATTTTATTGCCCTCTGTCATTGAAAAATACGTAAGAACATAATATGTTGTAAAGAATATTCCCATTCTCAACATCGTTTTATTGCCATATTTATCAGATAATTTTCCGTATATTATGTAAAGCACACTTGACAATATTGCTGTTAAAACTCCCATTTGTGAAATAAACATAGTATTTACACCGAGTATTTTTATTCTGTAATATTCTGTTAAAGGTTTTAAAAATTCCCATGTAAACAGCCACACAGAAGCAAATTTCAGATAAACGACAAAATTTTTATTTTTCAGTGCAGTTTTTATACTGACATTTTTTATCTCTTTCCCTAAATCAGGCACATAATGAAGACACATAAATAATACCGATCCTATTGCTGACAAGGACATTGAAGATGTCAGTATCAGCATTGAGCTTTTTTTATCGGGCAGAGATAAGATATATCCGTAAAACAGTATATATACTACTGTAGACAATGATGAAAACAGATTACGTTTCCCGAAATAATTTCCTCTCTCATTTTTATTTATAATCTGAACCATTGTAGCCGTCCATACATTATTTACAAAAGGAGAAAACAGAGCATAAATAAGCATTACCATAAAATATACACCCTGTTTTCTTATATCAAAAAGAATCGCAAAAGGCAACATACATATGACAAGCCTTGAAATAGCCGCCGATATTACTAACGTTCTTTTTCTGCTCCCAAGTAGGCTGTTTAATCTTTTGGTAAATATTTGCAACAAATATCCTGCTGTAGGCAGTGATGAAACTATTGATATAAAGAAAGAACTCATATTAAAGTATATTGCCAAACTTAGCAGCACAAAACTCTGCATTCCAACTGAAAAACCATTAAAAAACATAACTTCAAGTATTGCATACTTTCTGGTATTCTTTATTGAATGTTCTATATCCACATTTACTCCTTATTTCTCAAAGTTGTCTGATTTTAAATTGTGTAATTTTATTTATTTTCCAAAGCAATCTTTCCTAAAGCTATCGAACCTGTAAATCCTGCTTCATCTCCAAGACCGGGATATACGATATATTCATCAATTTTTTCTAAAATTTCTCTTTTATAGACATAGTCATTTAAAAATTCCTGAACATATTTTCTTATAAGAGGAAATAATTGTTGCTGTTTCATTACTCCACCACCCATAATTATTTTCTGAGGTGATAAAATCAATATATAATTCACTAAAGCCTGAGCAAGATAGTAAGCTTCCATTTCCCATACTCTGTCATCATTTGCCATTTCCTGACCTTTTTTTCCCCATCTGTCTTCAATAGCAGGCCCTGCTGCCATTCCTTCAAGACAGTCTTTATGAAAAGGACATCTTCCTTGAAATTTATCATCAGGATGTTTTTTCAAAAATATATGCCCCATTTCAGGATGAGTCAGCCCCTGTAACATTGTACCGTTTACTACTGCACCCGCTCCTATCCCTGTACCTACTGTTATATAAATAATATTTTTCAATCCTTTTCCTGCTCCCCACCATGCTTCAGCAAGAGCTGCTCCGTTTACATCGGTATCAAATTCCATGGGAACATTGAAATGTTTTTTCAATTCTCCTATTATGTTATAATCACTCCAGTATGGTTTTGGTGTTTTTGTAATATATCCATATGTTTCAGAGCTTTTTACGGGGTCTATCGGACCAAAACTGCCCACTCCCATTACATCAAATTTTTTGTCCTTAAAGTATTCTATTACTTTTGACATAGTTTCTTCAGGAGTTGTAGTAGGAATATTTATCTTATCAATAATTTCTCCCTTTTCATTCCCTAAACCACAGATGAATTTCGTTCCCCCTGCTTCTACTGCTGCAATTACTGCCATTCTTCTCTCACATCCTTATAATAATTTTTATGTTTTTATTTTAGTAATTTTTGATATCCCTTGATTTACTTAGTTCTCTTACGATTTGATCTTCTTGTAAAGAATAATTTTATATTGTTATTTTAATAACCCTTTTTCCATTTTATTATGATAAAATTCAAGTATTTCATCTCTTGTAGCAGTCGCAGTTCCTATTTTTCCCACGACAATACCCGAAGCCATATTTGCTATTACTCCTGCCTCATATATATCGGCTCCTGCACTCACTGCCAGTAAAAATGTCGAGATAAAAGTATCTCCTGCCCCTGTTACATCGTATACTTCCCTTGCGACAGTGGGTATTCTCTTATGTTCATTTTCAAATAACGAAATCCCCTCTTCACTTCTTGTTAAAACGACATTTTCGAGTTTCAGTTCATCTTTCAACTCTTTCATTTTTTGTGCAATCTGCTCTTCACTTTCAAATTTTTTCATGCCGAAATAATCAAGAAGCTCTTTTCTATTCGGTGTCATAGATGTCGCTCCCTCGTAATTTTTGAAATTTTGAGGTTTAGGGTCTACAACTATTTTTTTATTATTTTTTTTTGCAAGATTTATTATTTTTTCTGAAAGATATTTTGTCAATACCCCCTTATTGTAGTCAGATAATAATATAGCGTCCGTTTTTTCTATATTTTCTTCCAGTTTTTTTATAATCTCATCCTGTATATCCTGAGAAATATCGGTATCTTTTTCCCAATCCAGCCTTAAAAGCTGCTGCCCTTGAGACAGTACCCTGCTCTTTATTATAGTCGGTCTTGTTTCATCTTTTACAATAGTCGAAGAATCAATATTTTTCAGTTTCAGTTCTTTTAAAAATTTTTCTCCGTTGTCATCTTTTCCTACAACTCCATAGACAGATACCATTCCGTCAAGGCTTCTTAGATTGTTCGCAACATTTGACGCTCCTCCCGGTACAAATCTTTCCTCTTCAATATTTACAACAGGTACGGGTGCTTCAGGAGAAATTCTGTTTACTTTTCCTATTAAGTATTCATCCAACATCATATCTCCAACAACTGCAATTTTCACTTTATCAAATCTGTTCAATATTTCTTCCAGTCTTTCAGCAGAAATCATAAATTATCCTTTCTTTAAATATTATATATAATTTACATTTCTATTATTATACTACATAAATCAGAGTATTTCATTAACGTTTTATTAAATAATTTGCTTCCTGTATTACTGCTTCTATTTCTATATAAATATCCCGAATTTCCTTATTATTTCTCTTATATTTAAATAACGCCCCTATTATAGGGATACTCGAAAAAAATGGAACTTTTCTTACAGTTTCTTTAGTAACATTCTGTTTCAGTCCCCCTATAAATGTTGAACCTCCGTTATTCAGAGTAATTATCGTCTTAGTCTGATTTTTCTGTTTTGCCCCTGTCGAAGTATTATATCCCGATGTAAGTTTAAAATTACTTATTTCCGTATCTATTTTCAGTAAAATTTTCTTTTCTCCATTGATTTTTCTAATTTCGGGCAAGATTTTAAAAACAATTCCCGCTTCGGAAAATATAGGTTCCGTATAATCAGTATTGTTTTTTGTAGTCTTTTTTTCTCCAATCAAAACTTCTTCAGTAACTTTCAGCTCCCCTTCCTCATCTTCCATAATAAGTAAAGTCGGCATTGCTTCTATTTTTATATCTCCATTTTCCCTAAGCAGATTGAAATCTATTCCTAAAAATTTTCCTCCATTTGCAAAAATCGAGCTGAAAGTAACTTCTCCATTTAAAAATTTTCCTATCAAATTTGATTTTCCCGGCTCCGAACTGTTTGAATTTATATTCCAGTCTACTCCCAGTTTTTCAAACAAATTGGAGCTGGTATCTATTATTGTGCCTCTTATTATTATCTGGTCTTTAGGTCTGTCAAGAGAGCTTATTATTCTTCTTATCTGTTCTATTCTCTTTTCTTCTCCGCTTATTATTATTTTATTATCTATTCCTACTAATTTTAAATCATTGAAACCATTCAACTTTTCAGATACTTCTCTTACATCTCTGTATTCCAGCTCTATTTCTTCTATTTTTTCATTTTTTTCTTTGATATGCAGACCGTTCTGATTATTTCCGTTCAGATTGGTTCTGTTATTGTTGTTATAACTGTTTTCATTGGCATTTTCGTTACCGCTTATTCTATTATTTGTATTCCGATTTTTTGAATTTTGATTTATCGTTCCGTTTATTTCCTGATTTTCCGTATTATTTTCGCCTTTATCCTTATATATAAAGATTTTATCTGCTCTTTTTGCATCTTTCCTGTTTACATAATCCGTTACTTTTGCGGAAAAAATATTAATCCCCATTACAAAATAGAAAGCTAATATAATATTCGTCAGCTTAGCTTGTATTATTTTTTTCATTATTCCCCCCGTTCTATAAATCCTAAAGAAATTTTAAAATTATCCCCTGTAAGCTCGATATACATTTTAGATGTATCGATAAATTTCCTGCTTTTGTTTGTATAATATAAAAATTTCCCGAAATCATTAAGTCCTCCAAACAAAGTAAAATGTATATATTTCAATCTATAACCATTTCTTTCCCACAGTTTTTCAGACTTGGATATTTCTTTCATTTTCAGACCGCTTTCTTTAGTAAAAACATATATCATTTTCTTAAAATCCGCTTCATTTCTCAATGAAAGAGCAGCTAATTTCCCTGTCAATATTTGTATCTGCTCATAATCAGATTGCATTTCCTTTTTCTTTTTTTCCTGTTCAGCGATTATTTCATTTATCTTATTTTCAGTCTGTTCCTTATTTTCCAAAAGATTTTCCCTCTCATTGAGAATATTTTTATATTTTTCA
This sequence comes from Pseudoleptotrichia sp., assembly GCF_057270515.1. Taxonomy (NCBI): domain Bacteria; kingdom Fusobacteriati; phylum Fusobacteriota; class Fusobacteriia; order Fusobacteriales; family Leptotrichiaceae; genus Pseudoleptotrichia; species Pseudoleptotrichia sp. The sequence continues at coordinate 9,918 of NZ_DBHIXS010000009.1, forward strand.
TATTTATTATTAAGTCCTAAAAACATAAATATTATTATTAGAATAATAACTATATTCTTTAAATTCAGTTTCCCCATTTTTACCCCATTTTTATTTTAATATATTTATTCTAAAATATTATATTCAAAGACAGTAGCCGTATCATTGTCCTTTATATAACCGAGTTCCGTTTTTTCATATTTATTTGTTATATTATTTTCAAACTTCTCAAAATTATTAAAATCCGGTATTTCTCCCTGTATTGTCCATTTTTTATTTTTATAACTGATTTTTGTGTAATCCAATCCGTATTCACTGTTATCAATTAAAAATTTTATTACTGAAAAATATTCCTTTCTTTTAAGGGTACTATCTATTTCATTTAATGTTGCCAATTCTTCGGAATAATCAGGTATTTTATCATTTTTTTTATTCAGATATTCTTTTTCCAGTTTTTTTGTTTCCTGCCTGATTTCCTCATTTCTTTTAATTTCTTTTTCGAGAGGAATCATACTGCTCAAGAGAAAATACCCAAATATTAAAAATACGATTATTATTATATCTTTTATTCCGATATTTCTTATACTTTCCATATTTATAATTTCAGATTTACCCCTAAAATTTGGCTCATCATATAATTCACTGCCATAAAATATATTTTTTATATCTTCTTTATCGACTGCCAGAGTTTTCATATTTCCAAAATCGAAATTATCAATATCATGAACATCATTTATTGTCAGTTCAATTTTTTCAATATCCGTTATTCCATTATTTTCAATAGTAAATCTTAAACTTTTTTCTTCTCCTATTTGCAATATTTCTACATTTTCATTTTTATAAAAATTATACACCGAGATAAAGTCCGCTTTTATTTTTTCCACTTCAAAATCGAATTTTTTAGACACTTTTACTAATTCCGCTATTTTCTTTTTTCTCAAATATATATTTATATATATATTTTCCATATGGTTTAAGTAGAATCTTTTACTTACCGAATTAATATTTTTTTCTACGAAATCATCTAAAAATTCTTTTCCGTAAAAATTTTTATCAATTTTTCCTTTCTCAATATTATCAATATTCTGAATTTCTTCCATATTTTCATCAGATTTATTCTTTTCAGTTTCAATTTTTTTATCATCTAATAAAAAATACGAAAAATGTAATATAATTGACAAAGACATCTTTTCTTCTTCAAATTCATACTCTTCTTTCAACATTTCGAGAACCGAAGCCAATTCCTCATTTTCATAATAAAATATTTCTTCGTTGACATATACATATATTTTGGAATTGCTCCTCATATATATTTTTAAACCCTCATTCATTATTTCCCCCATTTTTTCTCAATCATCCCTCATTTTCTCAATCAATTATCATCTTTTAAAAATTCTTTTTCTTTTAAGGTAATCTCTACCGAAGTAGGATTTATTCTTTTAAAAGATATTTTTTCAACAAATCTCAATTCTTTTCCCAATATTTTTTTTGTATATAATATTTCCAAATCATTATATACGATATTTAAATCTAAAGGTAACCTGTATTCACTGCCGTTGCCGTCTGATATTCTACTAATCTTGAAATTCCCTATACTTCCCGTATTTTCAGGCAAAAATATAATCTTCGTAATTACAGTATTTCCCGACAGGTCCATTTCTATTTTTGAATTGAAATACTGTTCTTTGTTTTCGGGAAATATCAAAATCCCATTATACATTATCCCTCTTAACATTATTTTTTCAGCATTTTCATTTTCTTTATTTATCAAATAATTTAACGGGATAGAGTTTTTGCTTCCGCTTTTTAACGAAACAATCTCAGTCTTTTCCCTTACAAAATGTATAAAACTTACTGAAAACACTGAAATCATTGACAATACAACTAATACATAAATCAGACTTACACCTTTTTTCTTATTTTCTTTTTCTCCTTTATTTTTCTCCCCCATTTACAAACCTCTCTTTTTAAAATCCATAAAAAATTAAACAATTAATTATTTTTTTCAATATATACCATTATTATTTTATTTTTCAATTTTATTCTCACCTACTATCATAATCATTTTTCCTGACATACTATTATTGCTGAAATTAAAATAAATAATTAAGACAAATCCGAAATCAGATTATCTGTATCATCTAAAAAATCAGGACAAATTCAAAACTCTGATTTCGTTTTCTTTCTTATATTTCAAAATTATAATTAACAGATTGTCAATTTTCTTAAATTCAACATTGTCATATTGCCCTATAACTGTTTCAGCTCCTAATTTTTCAGCATTATCCCCGTCAGAAATATATAGTTTCCCCTTTTTATATTCGAGTTTATAAAATTTACCGTCTTTTCTAAATAAAATTATATTCTGACTTATATGAATATTATCCTGATTTCCTTTATATAAAAATTTTCCAAATTCTCTATTTCTTATGTCTTTTATTATTTTATCCCCTACAAAATAAATATTTTCATATTTCAGCTGATTTTCTTTTTTTTCTTTTTCAATCAGGACAATTCTTTTTAAAAATATGGATATTACGAATATTAGAACTGAAAACAGAAACAGACATATCAATATTTCGAGCAGTAAATATCCCCTATTTTTTTTATATCTGTTCATCTTCCCCCTTTTTATCTATTTTAGAATAACATCGGTTCTTTACATCTACTTTCCATACCTTTTGAGCTGCACTTATCACAGGTGCTTTAAAGTAATAATAATTTTCTATATTTCTGTCTTTTTTAACTTTTTAAATATAGAAAAAATATTAATTTTCATTAATTTGGAAAATAGTAGCCTTTTACATTTTCCACTATTATTTCAAAAATATAGTCTTTATCCCCTCTTTCATTAATATAATAATCCTCCGTTCTTCTTATTTCTATTTCTTTTGACTTACTATCGACGGACTTTTCGTTTAATACTCTGTATTTTTCCTCTATCGAAAATTTATTATAAAAATCCGTTAAATCTTTAATAGTATATTTTCCTGTTAAAGATAATATCTCATCATATTTTTTTGTTTTAAAAATTTCTATCATATTTCTATTTTCATTATTTATATAATTTTTCTTATCAGCTTTCACACTTATTTTAAAAGTCTTTAAAAATATATCAGAAACAGGAACTAATACCGTTATTATAAAAAACATCGAAATTAAACTTTCAACAAGACTTTCTCCTTTATTTTTTCTTTTTATGTTATTTTTCATAGTTTTCATATTTCTCCTATTTCATATTTTTTATGAATTATAGTTTAATAATACTAATTATACCATAGGTTCTTCTGCTGGTGGAAATTATAATTCTACTGAATTATAGTTTAATAATTCTTTCAATTACAGTATACTCAACGTTAAATTTTATGCCTTTTAGCCCAAACATTTATTGTGTTCGACTTTCAATTACAGTATACTCAATGTTAAACTTTTTATATCTATCTTCTCTTACACTTCTCTTGCTGATTTTCCTGAACTGTAATAGTAGTTATCGTATATCGTATCCTGTTTAAATTCCTGAGTAAATTTTTCCCGTTATTTCTTTCATTATTTTTTTATATTGTACCATTTTTTGAAATTTACCCTCTTTAATCTCTCCTTTTTTTATTCTAACATACAAACATACAAATATTACATATTATCCTCTTTCCAAACAACCGAATATTACATATATTATGACTATAAATGGAGAAAAAGGAATATATTCTATTTTTTTCTTTTTTATTTTCAAATAAAATATTAGAAATACTGTAAATATTCCCGATAAAATATAGAGCAGCATATAAAATCTTATAATTTCTTCTAATGTTTTATATGTAAAAATCCCTCCTAAAGCCATCATCAATTTTATATCCCCAAATCCTATCAACTCTTTCTTCACATAATCTTCAGCAATATAAAGGATAAGCAGAGGCATTGAAAATGCACATATTCCCAGATAATATCCTGCTATATTATTATTTATCAAAGATTTTAAAAGACCAATTATCATTAATGTCAAAAAACCTTTTTCAGGAATAATTTTTTTATTTATATCGATAACACAAATGTACACTAAGACAATATATTTCATTATATCCAGTACTATATTCAAAATATTTATTAATTCATAATCTCCTAAATCTCCTATTATTTTCTTATCTCCTCTCCGGGAAAAGCCTTGCTGTCGCTGTCTATTTTCGCATATACTTCTCCCTTATTATATATTATCAGACCTTTTATATTTCCTATTTTGAAAGTCCCTGTAGATGTCATTCCTATTCCTAATTTCTGTATATTACCCTGCTCCGTTAATACATCCTGTAAATTTTTCGGAATATCTCCTCCATGGTCTATACTCCACGAAGTCGAAGAATTATTCAGCTCTGCAATAGCTCCAATTACTTTGCTCCTGTTTGCTTTATCTAAATATTTTCCTACCTGAGGTACTGCAATAGCAGAAATTATAGTAATAATAGCTACTACTAAAATTACTTCTATTAAAGTAAAACCTTTTTTCAATGATTTTTTTGCTTTCATATAACCCTCCCTATTATATTTAATTTTTTACTAATTATTTATACCTTATTTTTTATATTTTGTCAAATATTTTTTAATTGTATATTAAATAATTTTATAATATAATATTATAAAAATAGAGAAGGACAGACTATTTTGAAATGTATAGACAAGAAAATTCACTATTTAATTTACAGAGAAGCCTTTTTTTATTCGCTTATTTCTTTTGATTTTCTTACACATGCATTTACTGCATTTATTATTGTTCCTCTAAAATTACCATTTTCCAGAGTTCTGATTGCTTCTATAGTAGTTCCTGCCGGAGAAGTTACTTCATCTTTCAATACAGCCGGATGTTTTCCTGTTTCCAGTATCATCTGTGCAGAACCTTTTATAGCCTGTGCTGCTATTTTATAAGCTTCATTTCTCGGTAGTCCTTCCAAAACTCCTCCGTCTGCAAGAGCTTCTGCGAATATATAAACATAAGCAGGAAGAGAACCGCTTATTCCTGTAAAAGCGTGCATATGCTTTTCTTCTATTTCCACAGTTTCTCCAAAACTGTTCAGCAGCTTGAAAATTATTTCTTTTTCTTCTTTGTCCATATTTCCGTTAAAAGTAACGGCTGTCATCCCCTGAAGCACTTGTGCAGGCGTATTCGGCATAGTTCTCACTACTTTTTTATCTTTTCCTATGATATTTTCAATGCTGTCAATGCTTATTCCTGCTGCTATACTTACTATTATCTTATTTTTTTCTATACTGTCTTTTATTTTTTTCAAAACAGAATTGTAAATATTGGGCTTTACACATAAGATTATAATGTCACTATTTTCAACTACACTGATTTCATCCTGTAAAGAATTTGCATTATATTTTTCAACTAATTCCCTGACTTTTGCATTATTCGGGTCAAATATATTTATTTCATTTCCTGAAATAAATTTTGCTGTAACTGTTCCTTTTATTATGGCACTTCCCATATTTCCCGTTCCTATAAATCCTATTTTCATTATTTCCTCTTTCCATAAAAGATTATTTCTGTTATTATATTTTTGATTTTGATTTTTTTGCCACTATATTCATTATACTTATAACTTGTTATTTTATCCATATTTGAATTTTTTAAAAATTCCGATAATTTTGTATTTATAAATTTTGCACACTTATGAGTTTATTCTCTAATTTGTCCATTTCCTCTAATGATATATTTTGTAGTTGTCAGTTCTCTCACACCCATAGGCCCTCTCGCGTGAAGTTTCTGAGTGGAAATGCCGATTTCTCCTCCATAGCCGAATTCTCCCCCGTCTGAAAATCTTGTAGAAGCATTCAGATACACTGCTGCCGAATCCACTTCATTCAGAAATTTTTCAGCATTGTCAATTACTTCGGTTATTATTGAATCAGAATGATGTGTACTATGACTATTTATATATTCTATGGCTTCATCTATATCATTTACAAGTTTTAATGACATTATCATGTCAAGATATTCCGCCCCAAAATCTTCTTCGTTTGCAAGTTTTACATCATTCCTGTTATTTACAATCTCAAGGGCTTCTTTGCTATATCTAAGTTCAACACCGTCTTTTAAAAGCATATCCGTTAAATCAGGCAATATTTTCACAGCAATATTTTTATGAATTAATACAGTTTCTATCGAATTACATGTACTTGGTCTTTGAATTTTGGCATTCTGAATAATGGAGAGAGCATTGGCTGTTTTTGCACTTTCATCCACAAATACATGACACACCCCTGCTCCTGTCTCAATAACGGGAATAGTCGCATTTTCAATGATAAATTTTTTTAAGCCTTTTCCGCCTCTCGGTATAAGCACATCTATATATCGGTTCATTTTTACCATTTCATTTACGAGTTCCCTATCAGTATTTTCTATTAACTGTACTGTGTTTTCAGGCAATCCGGCTTTTATCCCTGTTTTATTGAATAACCTGCTCAAATAAATATTTGAATTTATAGCATTAGCCGAACCTCTTAAAATCACCGCATTGGAAGATTTTATTGCCAATCCTGCCGAATCTATTGTTACATTCGGTCTGGATTCATATATAATGCCTATTACTCCGAGGGGTACTCTCTTTTTTTCAATAGTCATACCGTTTTTATGTTTCCAGCCTGTCAGTATTTCTCCTATCGGGTCTGTAAATGCCGCTATTTCTTTTAAACCTTGAGCCATTGCTTCTATTCTGCTGTCTGTCAGTTCAAGTCTGTCAAGCAGAGCGGAAGAAAGTCCATTTTCTTTTCCTTTTTCCAAATCTATTTTGTTCACTTTTTTTATTTCTTCTTTTTTATTGATTAATTCTTCGGCTATCATCATCAAAGCTTTATTTTTTATTTTTGTATCTGTAGTGAGGAGTTTTTTTGAGGCTTCCTTTGCTTTTTTCCCTATCTCTTCCATATATTTATTCATAACTTCTGTTCCTTTCTTTCTCTACTCAGAAATTTACTCTCTATAACCTCTCCTTTTTTTATTCTAACATACATCAAGTTATTACCTATTATTTTCTTATAAATTCAGGATTTTTCAAAGTATTTTTATCCTTTTATTATCACCATATTATCAATATGTACTACTACATCATCATACTTATGTCCTAATATTTTTTCGATATTCTCACTTTTATGTCCTCTTATGAGCCCTATCTCATCAGATGAATAATTTGAAATCCCTGTCGCAACGGCTTCATTTTTAAGGTTCATTATTTTTACCACTGTTCCTTTTTCGAAATCACCCTCAATTTCCTTAATTCCGACAGGCAAAAGGCTTTTTCCTTTAAATAGAGCTTTTTCAGCACCTTCATCAATAATCAGAACGCCTTTTTTATTTGTTCCGTATGCGAGCCAGTATTTTTTAGAACTGATTTTTTTATGTTTTTTAGTAAATAATGTTCCTATATTTTCCCGTTCCACTATTCTTGTTATATTTCGTGGGTCTTCTCCGCTGGCTATTACCATATTCGTCCCAATTTTAGTTGCCATTTCTGCAGCAATTATTTTAGTAATCATTCCTCCCGTTCCAAATTTCGATCCTTCCCCTCCTGCCGTTTTTCTTATATCTTCATCTATTTTTCCTACAATTTCTATTAAGTTAGCGTCTTCGTATTTTTGAGGATTTTTATTGTAAAGTCCCTGTACATCTGACAGAATAATCAGTAAATCAGCGTCTATCAAACCTGAAACCAATGCAGAAAGAGTGTCATTATCTCCGACTTTTATTTCATTGGCAACAACGGCATCATTTTCATTTATAATCGGAACTATTTTATTTTTTAGCAATGTATTACATACATTTCTTGCATTCAGATATCTTCTTCTGTCTGAAAAATCTCCTTTTGTAAGCAGAAGTTGTCCTATAATTTTGCCATATTCCTGAAAAAGCATCTGATACAGATGTGTCAGGGCTACCTGTCCTACAGAAGCCAAAGCCTGCTTTTCAGACAATGTCTTTGGACGCTCGGTCATATTAAGTCTGCCCATTCCCGCTCCTACGGCTCCTGACGTTACCAATACGACATCATAACCTTTATCTGAAAGATTACTCAACTCTGAAACTATTTTCTTTATTTTTTCAATATTTAAATTCCCGTCTTCTTTTGTAAGAGTAGATGTCCCGACTTTTACTACTATTTTTTGAATATTTTTTAAAATTTCTTCTCTTCTGTTTATTTGTCTTTTCATGTTCTCCCTTGCTTTCTGTCAATCGTTATTTTACATCAATTTCTATTTTGATTTCTATTTTAAAAAACTGTAATGCCTAAGCTTTCAGACTATTTTCCATTTCCGATATACCGGAAAAGCGGATTATTCTATAATGGATTATTCCATTATAATATAATTCCGTTTTCCTTTATATATTTTATCACTTCTTTTAAGTCTTCTTCAGTATCTACACCTATCACTTCGTAAACTGTTTCAAGCACCTTTATTTTGTATCCGTTTTCTATAAATCGCAACTGTTCAAGTGATTCTATCTTTTCTAAAATTCCCTCTTTCAGACTTTTCAGCTCGTTCAAAAATTTTGAAGTATATCCGTATATCCCGATATGTTTATAATATTTAAAATTTTCTACGGAATTTCTCTCATAAGGGATTACTGACCTGCTGAAATATATCGCATTATCATTAAAATCCGTTATTACTTTTACAATATTGGGATTTTCAATATTTTCATTTTTATTGAATTCTTTCTTTAAAGTTACAATTTCAGATTTTTCTTTTCTATAGTTATCTGCCAGCAGATTAATGGACTTGATGTCTATAAGAGGTTCATCTCCCTGTATGTTTATAATAAAGTCGAAATCATTGTATTCGGGAGTATTTATTACTTCTATTATTCTTGATGTGCCGTTTTCGTGTTCTTTGGATGTCATAACGGCATTCCCTCCAAAATTTTTCACAGTATTAAATATTCTTTCATCGTCAGTCGCTACAACAAGCTTGTCAATATCTGCATTTTCAGCTCTTTTATACACCCATTCTATCATAGTATGTCCATTTATATCTTTCAAAGGTTTCCCCTCAAATCTTGTAGATGCATATCTCGCAGGAATTACTCCCAATATTTTCATATATCATCTTTCCTTTCGTAATTTTTTTAAATTTTATCAATACTATTTTTTATGTTAATATTGCATATGCTTTTTTACAATTTTTATGTTATTTGTTTATATTGTCTTTATAATTTTGACATATATTTTTTAAATCTTATTTTTCTTTTTCTATTTCCACATATATTATTTTTGTATAATTATAGCATATTTTCCTATAAAATAAAAAGAGTTCCATTATTTTATGAAACTCTTAATTATTACCTGTATCATTTGATCCTTTTTAATTATTTTCTCTGTAATATTCCCATTCTTCCATTGCTGTTCCGTCCTTAAATCTGCATATTCCAAAGTCTCCTTTTTTACTTCTTACAAGTATTGACTCTCCTCCCTTTTCTTCACAATAAACAGAAGCAGGATTTGCCGTTCCCGTTGTAACTTCTTTATTAGCATTATTCTTTTTAGTATTAGACTGTGCTGCGGAAACTCCTTTTTTTTCAGAAGTATTTTTTACAGCAGTTTTTTTCACGGCTGCCTTTTGTGAAACTGCTTTTTTTACAGCTGCTATTCCGACAAGAGAAGCAGTAATCATCAACACCCCCATTATGACTTTTAGACTTTTCATATTTTTTATCCTCCTGATTTGGTTGATTTTCCTTGATTTTTTCAATTGATTATATCATTACAGTCTTTGTTTTTTGTTTTTTTATTCCCTTTTATTTTCTTTTATACTGCTAAATTTTTCTATTCTTTTTGTTGTTCCTTCCTAAAAAATAGAGAGTTTAAACTCCCTATTTTTCTGGATTATTATCTTAACTTAAAATGAAACTCCCAAATTAACTCCTACGTGTGAATTTTTACCTTTCGTATTGTGTCCTCCTGTCAGGTGCACTCCGAAGTTGCCTGCTTCAAATCCTGCTTTTATGTCTGTCTTAAGGTTTCCTCTAACTTCCTCTTTTTTACTTCTCAATTTCCAGCTGTTTGTTCCATTGATAAATCTTGCTTCATTTACATTATTTTCCACCTTGCCTAACTCATGTTCATATCCGAGTCCCAAGATAGCTGTAAATCTTGCATTTGATGATATCGGAACTGCAAATCCAAACTCCAATCCTGCCATTGGTTTTATCGAATAGTAGTCATTTCCACTAACTTCTATTGCCATAGTTCCGTCTTTTTCACGGATTTTTGAAAATCTTCCATATCCAAGTTTTAATGCAGCATAAGGTTTGATTGTTACATTTTTACCTATTCGGAAAGTTTTGCCCAATTCATTTCTGACTGCAAATCCGTAAGCATTATAGTCAGCCCTGTTTTCATAAATATCATTTCCGATTATAAATCTTCTCTTCAAATCATTTTGGGAAACAAATCCGTCTCCGCTCAAAGTCCACTCTATATTGTTCAAATCAAATGTCTTGTAAGCTCCCAGTTTAAACATTGTTACATTTTCTTTTGATTTTCCATTATCCTTAAATTTGTACGTGTTGATTGCCGTTCCTGCATAAATCCCCTGTTTTGCGTCAGCATTATTGAACATATATGCCACTCCATAGGCTGAACTATTTGTATCTGCTATTTCTTCACTTCTTGACTCGTATTTATCCTTGTTAAAGAAAGTTGATACGTGGTGTCCTGACTTGTCAGCATTTTCTTTTTGAAGATCTGACAGCTTTCCGTCAAGAATGTCGCTTGTCTGTGCCACTCTTTGCTGAACATTTACGTACTGGCTTCCGTTTATTTCACGGTAAGTCTTTGCAAGGGCTTTTCTGTCGCTTAGGGTGTTTAGATAATTGAATGTCTGCTTGTCTTTCGAGTCGGCAGAAGTTTCTGTATATTTCTCATCCAGACCTTTTGCTACTCCCTCTGATATTTCGCTGTCAGCAAATTTTGCGTAGGACTGTTTTTTTAGAGTAACTTTTTCTACTCTGTTGTTGTTGATTTCTGATTCAGCTTCCCAGACTAATGAGCCTGTCTTCACGTTCCAGTTCCGGATTCCGCTTGTCCGAATTGAATTATTGAATGGCTCAAGCACAGAGTTGTCAACCGTAACTTCAGTTGCATTTGTCTTTTCTGTAGCCTCCGGACCAATTAATAAGTCCGCACTGTTTAATCTCAGGTTAGATAGCCCCTCAATCGGTCTTGTTCTCCCTTGCGTGTCCACATATACTCCAAGGTCGCTTACTGCCTTTGCTGTCCTGTCAGACATCACCTGTAGTTGGACTCTCGCATCGTTACGCTCTCTTACGGCACCGCCACTAACTTCTATTGTTCCATAATTTCTTATAGTTCCTCCATTGACAACAATGGCTGCTCCGCCTTCAGAATTAATACGGATTGTTCCTTCATTTGAAAATTCTGCCCCATTTCCGACATATACACCAATTGCATCTCTTGGAGCGCTTCCAATTGTAGTTATAAGTCCTTTATTAATTCCTTTTGCATTATCTCCGAGGTACATTCCTATACCTCCCTCAGAAATAATTTGTATTATTCCACTTGTCTCGTTTACTAAAGTTCCGACTCCTGCCATTCCAACTGAATTTTTACCAATTCGAATTCCTCCATTATTTATTAGAGCGGCATTTGGATTATTACTGTACATTCCAATGCTTGGATTATTTCTCTCAAAGGACATTCCCATCTCAATTGTATTATTATTAACAAGTTTATACTTTCCATCTCCAGTTGCAAACATACCGATTGATTTATCACCGGTCAATTCTATTGGAGCCCAATTTCCAAGAGGAGAATCATAATTTTCATAAGAAGTAGGTTCAACATATCCGGTTGAATCTCTTACTTGGCTTCTGATATTTGCAGCCATTCCTATAGTATTATTTGAAGTACTCTTTATTTGCCCACGAGAATGAGCTGAATAGCGTACGTCATCTATAAAAGATCTATTTAAATATATTCCAATAGAACTTTCACCAAGATCAATGATTCCAGAATTTTCAGCACTTGAATCTTTTACATAAATTCCAGTAGAATTTTTTTTCACAGAGATTTTTCCGCTAAAACCGTTATTTGCATATGAATCGGTATCAGCATATATTCCAACACTGTTGTTTCCTTTTAAATCAATTATTCCATTATTAACAGCACCATTATCAGTATGAATTCCAATCTGATTATCTCTTGTTCCGGAAATAGTTATCCCTGATTGAACATTAATATCCGGTCTTATATGTTCAAATATTTTATAGTAAATATCATTCGTACTATCTAAATTAACATTTTGATCAATAGAAAAATATGAATTACTAAGAATGATTGATTTATACCCTGTTCCATTAATAGTTGGTCTTGAGGTAGCAGGAAGCTCTGATGCCGCATCTAAATTATTAAGCTGTTGTAATTCTGATAAATTGATATTAGCTCTATCAAACATAAACAAATATGAATTAGGTTGCATATTAACCGTTAGATTATTAGGTGATCTCAATTGATTACCCGTACCCATTATGTTATTTCTTAGTGCATATACGATATCATCATAACTATTAATATAAGAAGCTGATTTAAATGCTATTCCTCCAGTTTTTACATTCATAGTTGTTGGTGATACTACTTCTAAACCAGTATAACTATCCATCTCAAATCCAATTTTATTTTCTTCAACATCATAATGTGTACTTCTCGTTCTATCTTGAACACTATTTTCTCCAGTTACCTCATATGTTCTCCTATTTAATATATCAGGCAATCTTGACCAGTCTGTTGTTGTCAATCTTGGCGCTGTACTTATTGACGGTGCTCCCGGTCTTGATCCGCCAGGTCTTAACGGAGTTCCCGGTCTTGGTGGTGTTGGAGCCGGTGGTGCCGGGGGTGTTGGAACCGGTGCCGGCCTTGACGGGGCTGGGGCTGGTGGTGGTGCAGGTCTTGATTCAGGCCTTGACGGTCTTGGCGGTAATGGTCTTGGCGGTCTTGTATCCGACGGATCCGGAACCCCTGCTCCAGGTCCTGGTATTGTTCCTCCCGGTTGGGAAGGTGAACTATTTGAGCCTCCTGTTCCATTTGAACCGTTTGAGCCTCCCGGCGTTGTCGACGGAGCTGTCGGTGTGCTTGCTGAAGTACTTCCACCTCCTCCTCCGCCACCTGAACCGCTACAGCTAATAATAGCGATTAACGAAAATATTAGCAATATTTTATTCTTTGATTTTTTCATAAATAATTTCTCCTTTTTTTATAATCATAAATATACTTCAATATGTTTTTATTAAATATATTATTACTTAAATATGTCTAATTATTTGAATCTATATTAATTTATTAGTATATCAGTCTGAAACCTAATCCACCTCTTACATTTTTACCTTTAGTGTCATATCCTGTATTTATCGTTACTCCAAATCTTGTGTTCTCTATTCCTATGTTCAGGTCTGTCTTAAAGTTCCCTTTTCTGTCCTCTTTTTCTCCTCTTATGTTAAACCAGTCTGCGTCTGTATACCTTACTTTTGCCTTATTCTTTCTGTTATTCACTTTTCCAAGCTCGCTCTCATATCCTATACCGAGTGTCGCCGAGAATGTAGCTTTTTTCGCAAACGGCTGTCTATATCCAAACTCTATCCCCGCTTCAGGCACTATCGAGTAGTAGCTGCTGTCTTTTACTTCCAGTCTTACTTCTCCCGTCTTCTCTTTTATCTTTCCAGTCTTTCCGTATTCAAACTTTATACTTCCATACGGTCTTATGCTTGTTTTTTCACTCGTTCTAAATTCTTTACTGATTTCATTTTTCATTGCCACTCCGTATGACGTATAGTCTGACTTCGCTTTAAAGACTTCATCTACTACAAGATATTTTCTTTCCATTTCACTTCTACTTACAAATCCTTCTCCCGATATCGTCCATTGCAGACTTCCGTTATTATCAAAGGCTTTTGTCTTATATACTCCCAGTTTCAGCATCGTTGTATTCTCTTTTGATTTTCCTATATCTTTAAATTTAAAACTGTTATGTATTACTCCTGCATACCAGCCCGAGCTGTTTCCAAGTTTTAACGTTTCATTTTCATTTATATAAGCCACTCCGTATCCGTTACTTGTATAGTTTATTACTCCCGCTGTATTTGTCTTATACTCGTCCCTTATACCGAATGTTGTTATCTTGTTTGATTTCTTCGAAGATGTATCCCATTCTCTTCCCAGTTTATTTATCTCTCTGTCAAGGGCTTTTCCTGTACTGCTTATTCTCTGCTGCACGTTTGCATACTGATGTCCCATCATTTCATCTATTGCTTGGAAGAATAACACTTCTTCGTTGTTTCCTATATTGTTTAATTTTTGGAACAAATTATTTTCTCCTGTCCCTATTGCTTCCACTCCGTATCTTTGTTCCAGACCATTCAAAAAGTTGAATGTATTAGGTGCTTTACTCTCTTCATCACCTGAACTGATACCTGACAGTCTTCTATCTCCTGCCCACGCAGTATATGGTACCTTAGCCAAGTATGCATTCTGGATAGTTCCGTCAGTCTGATTTTGAGATATACTTGCCATCCAAGTAAGCGATCCTGCATAAATATTCCATTTTTCTATTTGAGGATTTGCAATTATCATATCGTTATACGGCTTCAATATTCTTTCAGAAATTTGGATATATTTGCTCGTTGTATTTCGAGCAGCTTCTGTACCGATTATCAAATCTGCATTTGTAAGGTTGTCAAGCGATCTTAGCCCTGTAACCGGTGTTGTAAATCTCTTGTTTGATGTATCAATATACATTCCTATTGTTGATACTTCCATAGGTGTATATTCTTCAGCTGTTGTTGTTGCAATTTCAGGTACTACAGGTACTCCGTTTACTGTTATTGTTGCTACTGATGACCCTGCCGGTGCATGAATGTTTACTCCTGCCATATTTTTACCAATATCTTCCCTTGCAGGCGTTTCATAGACATCTGTTGCGCCTACCCCTCTTATGTGCAGTGTTCCATAGTTTCTTATAATTCCGGGATTGTTTCCGCTTTCATCTCTTTTTGTCAGCAGTCCTACCGCTTGTTTAGCATCAATGTCAATTACTCCATTGTTTTCAATTGTCGAACCTGATTTTACAACTACTCCGATTACTTTTTTAAGTCCCGTTCCATTAGATTTAATGATACCGTTGTTTATACCGTATGCCCCTTTGTCAAGGTACATTCCGGTAGTATTGCTTGCATTAAGGTTTATTGTTCCGTTATTTATTACTGTTGTTCCAGCTGTTGCTCCATACATTCCGATACCAAGTTCACCATTTACATCAATTGTACCGTAGTTTGTTATATTTCCTGTATACGGACCGATTTGCGAATCTCCTACATATCCTGCCGCCATACCGATTGCGTATTGATTTTCCCTAGGATCCGGGTTTGAAGCTCCTACTGTTATTTTTCTTCCAATTTTATTTACCGCAGTACCGCCATTTATACTGTAAATACCTACGTTTCCAATTCCATTTGAGAAGTTGATGTCTGCATCATTTACAATGTTTCCTGCAGCATAGATACCGTAGTTAGCCGAACCTGTCGAAACTAACTGTGTATTATTTGTTACAGTTCCCGCTCCGTCAGCTGAATAAACATATACAGCGTTAGTTGGTAGACTTTGTGAAGCCACGTTACTTGTTATCGTATTTCCGTTCCCTTTATTTACGAATCCGTATGAACCGTCTCCAATTGTCATATTTGCTCCATTTTGTGCTGTAACCGTACTTCCTGAACCTAATGCATATACACCGATTGCATTATTTTGTCCTAATGTGATTGTTGAGCCGGGTGCAAGTGTTACATTTCCGCCTGTACTTAAAATACCTTTTCCGGCTTCTCCCATTACAAGCGTTCCGTTATTAACTACATCTCCGCCTTGGGAGTAGATCCCGTAACCTTTTCCGCTCAAGTCTTTTATTGTTGCGTTATTTGTAAGTGTTCCGCTGTTATTTATGAATATTCCTACAATTCCGTTATCACTTGTTCTGTTTACCATATTTACATCTACTGTATTTGTATGGTTTGTCCCGCCTTCATAGAATATTCCTGCTGCTGATTCATTAGCGGCACCTGTATATTTGATTTCAAGCGGTGAACCTGAAATTGTACTTCCGTCATTTTTAACGAATACTCCGACTCCTTTGTCCTTCACTTCAATTCCTGTAGCAGATACGATATTTACAGGAGTTTTTTCTGTATATACTCCAATACCCTTATTTCCTACAATAATATCCGAACTTCCGGTTCCGCCTAAATTTACAGTTACTCTCTTGGCAAGGATACCTACAGACTCGTCTCCGTTCATTATTATTCTACCTGTATTTGTGATAAGTCCGTTTTGTGCTGTAAGAAGTCCTGCTGGAGTTGCCGGCGTTCTTCTTGTTGCGGCAACTTCGTTTGTCTGTCCAAATATACCTACCGACTGTGCTCCATCTATTTCTATTATACCTTTATTTTCCATATCAAGAACTTTGTCAGAGGCAGTCAATCCATTTGGAAGTCCTAATGCACTGTTTTTAATTTTTTTATCTGTTCCGTAGTCTTGAAGTCCCGATGTAGCAGAAGCGAACGCTGCCATTCCAACTCCCTGTCCGGTAGTATAGATTGTTCCGTTAGTGTTATTTAGGAATTTACTTCCATTTACTCCATAAAGACCTATTCCGCTATCAAGGTAAACCATTCCCTGATTGTCCATAAATCCGTAACTTGTATTAAGTCCAGCTGTTGTGTTAATATTTCCTCCAGTAATGTTTAAAGAGCCTTTATTTATATAGCCTGAATCATTAACTGACGTCGCAGAGCTGTTAGATCCCATTGCAAGCCCTTTTCCTTGGGAAGATCCTATTACTACTCCCGAACTTATTGTTACAAGCTCTCTTGACATTTTAATACGGTTAAAGTCATTTGTATTGTCATCCAAGTTGACATCAGTATCTATAAATGTCTGTCCGTTTATATAGTAAATTTTAAGAACATGCCCGTTGTCATTAAATGCTGCAAGTTTCATATCATTCTTTATTATTCCGATAATTGAACCTCCGGTCCAATGGAAAGGTGCATGTCCGTTATTTGAACGCAATACAACGTCATCTCCTGTCAAGTTTATTGTTACATTGTTCATTCCGTTATATTTTGTAACGTTAGGAGTTGTTGCTTCATAATCGGCTGTTGTTCCCGGCATAAGGATACCGTTTGCAATGTTAATTGTTGTAGGTCCTGTAAAGTTTATGTGTGATGTCGCATCAGCAAACATTGGCGTACTTGAATCGTGGTCATCTTCCTCATTTTCAGCGTGTGTAATTGTACCACCCTTAAAGTTTACTATTCCACCTTGAGTTGCGACCAATCCACCTTTTGTTCCTGTTCTGATTGTATTTCCCGTTCCGTTAAGATTTACGACGGCATACGCTCCTGAAGACATAGCTCCTATACCGTGAACATCTACATTTCCGGTTACATTTACCGTACCGAGAGAGCCTGCATAAGCCCCTACATTATTATATAGATAAGGCTTTGTTGCGTCATCTGTTGCTGCCCATTCATCTTTAGCCACAATTTCTTTTTCAGCATTTATAACTCCATAGTTCATTGCATATGCAACTATTGATCCATACCCTGTTGCAGTAACTTTTTCTTTAGCATTAATTATTCCGGATTCTTCGGTAAACAATGCAATTGACGGATTTACCTGACCGGAAGGCGTAAATCCTGATCTTCCTGACAGTCTTACAGGCGCATAAAGATTAACTTCACTCGGTTTACCATAAAGATCTACAATAGGATCGCTATACATATTCGAGTTCATAAATTCATTATTCCAAACACCTTTTGAATAAGCGATAATTGTTCCTGTCGCTGCTTGGTTTACTGTATCATCTGCAGAACTTATTACTGTTCCTGCTGAATCATTTATTGAAGTTGAAGGAGTTACATCCTTGTATGGTTGACGTTGTTCAGCTCTTGAGTCATCAACGCCATCATTAGGATCTGTATCAGGAACATACGGAGTTTTAGCTTTATCAGGTCTTGCCACATCTATTACCGTTCCTCTGTCTGCTATAATAGATATTCCGTCTGTTGAATATTTACCATAATAAATTTCAGCCTTTGCTATTTCAAGGTTATGTATCGGGTCGTCATCAAGTAGCGGAATTCCCTGTGAAGTTACTCCTTTTGTATTAAAAGCTATATCTATAGACTTTTGTTTCAGATAATCATCAGGTGCCCCCAAATCATAGCTTGGAATTATGTACGACCTTTGACCGGATCTTGAAATTATTCCTATATTTCCTTTAGATTCAGAAGTTTCTCCTATTTTCATTCCCATTTCAATTTCCCCTTGATAAATACCTATTACACTTTTCGCCCAACCATTTTGCTCTACTTCAACATAATCACGGAAATCATGAAGCGAATTGTATGGCAAATTATCTCCGGTATGGAAATTTCTATACAAGTTTTCAAACATTAATCCAACATTTCCATTACCATTTACACGTATCGCCCCTGTTTGTGTTCCTAACTGAATAACAGGAGTCAAGTTTTCGTCATGACGCAAATCCGATATCATCGGCCTACCAGTTTGAAATCCTGTTTCCCCATTTCTAAGAGTATCAAGATTTGGAACATATCCTATTCCTAAATAAACAATATTACCATTACCATTTATAACATAGTCTGAGAGATTATCATATTTATATGCTCCCTGAACTCCCATAACAGTATAAATATAGTTATTATTGGCATTTATATTTATTCTCAAGTCTCCGCTATATTTCCCTCTTTGATGATAAGACTGATAATCATTATTATTTATTCCTATTGTATAGTATGCTCCTGGATAATTATGAAATACTGTATTGTATTCTCCCTGGACATCTACAGTTGTATTAATTATATCTACTTTTCCACTATGCCACCCTTCTGTTGCAATAAAAGCTGAATATCCATGAAGAGTTGCATGTATGTTTTCAATACTTCCGTCCCATACTGTATGGATTCCTATAGTTCCTCTGGCATCATTTGGTCCGCTTCCTCCCCAGCTAGGGTCTCCGGCTATATCAATTGTAGCATCCCAAGCTCTCCATCTTGAACCCGGATTTCTGTTTACCGCATTTACATACATCAAGTTTGGAACTCTTATAGGATCAGGTGTTCCACCAATTAAAGAATGTTTCCATACTGATCTTCTATCTTTCTGATTTGTATCCGGATTCCATCCGGACCAGAAATGTTTACCTTGTCCATTCGCTTCTCTTCTGTGAGGCCATCCTAAACCATCTATATTACGCCCGGCAAAACGGTAATCCAATGTTGGATTTATCACAATGTTAGGTGTCTTGTCAGGTACTACTATCGGGTCAGGTGTAGGTATGTTAAGTGAAGGCGGAATTAAGTTAGGTACGTTCAATGCATTTAATGAAGGTGCCTGTATTCCCAAATTTGGAATACTCACATCTACTACTTTTGGTCTTATCGAAGCATCTACATTAATTGCAACAATTGGCTCCTGTGCCTGACGAATACGCACAAGTCCATAACCCGGTTCTATCCCTTCTCTATTATTCGATGAAGCCGAATATATATCCGTTTTATTTAATGATGAAATTGCCGAGAGTCTGTTATAGTTTGGGCTGATAGGGGAAGCATATCTTTCAAATATGGAATTTCCCCTTTTAAATAAACCTTCGTAAGGATATTTTTCCGTTTTGTCTCCACGTCCTTTAAAAGTTCCACGCCAATTATTATATTCAAAATTCTGTCCAAACTGCCACGAACTCCAAGGCGATTTTACGACATGATCTCCCTGTTCCATTAATTGGATAAGCTCTATTGTGGCAGAACTGAGAAGTTTGTTATTTTCTGTCCGTGCTTTTCTGATTGACTGTTTCATATTGCTGATAGAACTGTTGAGTTGTTTTCTCTGCTCTCCTATACTGTCTCCGGCAGCGAAAAGATTAGTCGTTTCCACAAGGCTTATAACCCCTACTAAAAGAAACAAAATCAATACGGAATCCGTGTATTTAAAGTCCTTTGTCCTCTTTGCAAAAGATTTCAGCTCCTTTTTCAATTTTTCTAAATTACTGATCATATACTTTTTCCTCCTTTTATGCTTGAAAATTTAATTTTTAATGGATAAATAGTTCTGTTAAGATATATTTTTCATTTTTCTCTCCTTTTTTCGCCAAAAATTTAAAAATAGCCCATTATCTTAATATTAAATAAAATAATATTTAATATTCTTTTATAAAATATACCTCGTTTTCATTTTTATGTCTACTCCATATTGATAAAAAAAATCTATTTTTAAAAATTTTATTATTTTTTAATTATCATTTCAACCTAATGTAATTATTGATATACAAAGTTTTTTTTAGAAACAGCAAAAAAAAACAGCCTTAAAATAAGGCTATTTTTCTAATTTTTTTTAACTTTTATTCTCTTAATTATTTAAATATTATTTTTCCTTAGAAACATTATTATCGTATTTTTCGTTCAGTTCGGCAAATCCTGTTACCATACTTGCCAAATTTTGCATATTGCTCGGAATTATAATTTTAGTAGCTTTTCCGTCAGCAACTTTCTCAAAAGTCTCCATTCCTTTCAATGAGATTACTTCTGCTGTAGGACCTGCTTCTTTCAACAGTCTTAAAGCTTCCGCTTTCGCTTTCTGGATGGACAGTATAGCTGCCGCTTCCCCTTCCGCTTCTTTTATCTGCTGTTCTTTTTTTGCTTCTGCCCGAAGTATTGCGGCCTGTTTTTCCCCTTCAGCCACTAATATTGCGGATTCTCTTTTTGCCTGTGCTTCGAGAATGTTGGCTCTTTTTTCCCTTTCAGCCTTCATTTCCTTTTCCATTGCTGACCTTATATCAGCGGGAGGGATTATACTCTTCAATTCTACTCTGTTTACTTTAATTCCCCAAGGGTCAGTAGCCTCATCCAGTTCAACCCGCATATTTGTATTGATTACATCCCTTGAAGTCAATGTCTGGTCGACAGTCATATCCCCTATTATATTTCTCAATGTTGTAGCAGTAAGATTTTCTATAGCTGAAATAGGTCTTTCTATTCCATAAGTGTATAATTTAGGGTCTGTTATCTGAAAATATATTATCGTATCAATCTGCATAGTCGCATTATCTTTTGTAATTACAGGCTGTGGCGGAAAATCCACGACCTGCTCTTTCAATGAAACTACTCTTGATACCCTGTCAAAAAACGGATTTATAAAGTTCAGACCCGATTCCAATGACTGGTCGTATTTTCCTAATTTTTCAATTATATAAACTCTTGATTCAGGTACTATTTTTATAGATTTAAATACTATAATCAATGCCATTGTTATAATTACTATAACAAAAGGTACTAATAAAAATTCCATAAATTTCCTCCCAAATTTATTATTTCGATTTTTATTTGCCATTTATCTTTTTTAAAATTTTTATTTTCTTTCCAATACTATTTTATTCCCTTTAAAATCTTTTATTATTACTACATCTCCAACTTTAAAAAAATCTTCACTGATGCCTGTCCATATAGAACCTTTAAATCTTACTTCATATTCTTTTCTCGGCTTGTCAGTATTTATAACTTTTTCTATTTTTATTTCCGAGCCTGTCATTGCCGAGCTGAAATCATTTTTTCTTCTTTTTTTAAGATAATTTTGTAAAACAGGTCTTGTGAACAAAATAAAAATCAATGATAATACTGAAAATATAAAAGCCTCAATATAGGAATTATTAATAAACCCTGCTAATGCTGTTACAACAAGAGCTGCCAAGGCTAACCATATTGTTACAAGCCCGGGAATAATAATTTCCAATAAAGCAAAAACTGATGTCAAAATTGCCCAGAAGATCGCTCCCATTGCACTCCCTCCTCTCTAAAAAATTTTGAGAATATTATTTTAAAATTTTATTTTTTTTAATTAAAAGTAACACCTACATTACCTCTAATTCCGCCTTTACCAACACTGGCGCCAATTCCCGCAGAACATGACATTAAAGTTAATCCTAATAATATAGCTATAATTAATTTTTTCATTTTTTACCTCCTAACACTCCTAACAGAGTATATCTGTATTTTTATGTTGATAATATATTATACTACATTTTTTGATTTTTTTTAAGTTATTTATATAGATTTATGCTTTCCCTGAATTTAGCTATTTTTGTTTCCAGTTCCTCTTTTATGGCGTTTTCCTTATCCACTACAGCCTGCGGAGCCTTAGCCAGAAATGCTTCATTGGATAGTTTTCCTAAAACTTTGTCCAGTTCTTTCTGAGTTTTTTCTATATCTTTTTCAAGTTTTTCTATTTCTTTTTTCTTGTCTATAAGGTCAGCTAAAGGTATATATATTTCAGTTGTTTCAACCAGTCTAAATCCTACCAGTTCAGGAATTTCAACATCAGGTGTAAAATCATATTTTTCGACATTAGCAAGTTTATCGAGTATTTTCGGATTATCTTCCAATATTTTCTTTTCATTTTCGGAAACAGTCCTGAATATAATTTCAATTTTTTTGGACGGAGATACATTTGCTTCGCCTCTTATATTTCTGATTGCGGTAATGACTTCTTTCAGATAGTCAAACTCTTTTTCAGCTTCTTCATTTATAAGTAATTTATCCTCTACAGGAAATTTTGATAACATTATTGTTTCTTCATCAAAACTTAGTTTCTGCCATATTTCTTCTGTAATAAAAGGCATAAACGGATGAAGCATTTTAAGTCCGCTGTCCAGAATGTGTCTCAATACCCACTGGGCAGTAATTTTATCAGTTCCTTCGCCCCCATATACTCTCGTTTTCGCTATTTCCACATACCAATCGCAGAATTCCCCCCTGAAAAATTCATAAACTGCTTTTGCCGCATTGTCCAACTCATAATTATCCATATATCCATTTATATTTTTAGCTGCTTTCTGTAATTTGGAAAGTATCCACATATCTTCTAATTTAAATTCTAAATCCGTAACAGATGTTTCCTTGTCAAAGTCCTCAAGATTTGACAATACAAATTTTGAAACATTCCATATTTTGTTGGCAAAAGTGGAACCCATTTCCAATAATTTTTCAGAAAAATGTATATCCTGTCCCTGTGATGTATTGTAGAGAAAACTGTATCTTATGGCATCTGCTCCGTATTTATCTATGAGATTTAACGGGTCGGGAGAATTTCCCAGTGATTTACTCATTTTTCTGCCCTGTTCGTCTCTTATCAAGCCATGCAGATACACATAACTGAAAGGAATTTCGTCATTTATATACAGACTCATCATTATCATTCTTGCAACCCAGAAAAATAATATATCGGCACCCGTTACTAATGTATTTGTAGGGAAGAATTTTTCAAGGTCTTTTGTTTTTTCAGGCCAACCCATTGTGGAAAAAGGCCACAGAGCGGATGAAAACCATGTATCAAGAACATCAGTTTCTTCCCTTAAATCAACTTCTTTTCCAAATTTTTCTTTTGCCTGTGCTTTCGCTTCTTCCATATCCCTTGCTACAAAAACTGTACCGTCTTTCGCATAATATGCAGGTATTCTGTGTCCCCACCATATCTGTCTTGAAATAGTCCAGTCCCTTATATTTTCAAGCCAGTTATAGTATACTTTTTCCCACCTTTTCGGCGTTATTTGTATTTTTCCGTTTTTAACTACTTCCAATGCTCTTTCTGCAAGGGGTTTCATTTTTACAAACCACTGTGTGGAAACTCTCGGTTCGATTATCGTATCACATCTATAGCAATGCCCTACCGAATTTTTATGTTCTTTTATTCCTGCGAGGTATCCCTGTTCTTCAAGGTCTTTCAGTATTGCTTTTCTTGCTTCAAATCTGTCCAGCCCGCAATATTTTCCGCCGTTTTCATTTACTTTGGCATCTTCCGTAAATATGTTTAAAAATTGTAACCCCGTTCTTTTAGCAACTTCAAAGTCATTAGGGTCGTGAGACGGAGTCATTTTTACTACCCCTGTTCCAAATTCCATATCCACATAATCATCTGCAACTACAGGGATTTCTCTGTCCATTAACGGCAATATTACAGTTTTTCCTATTAAATGGCTATATCTTTCATCTTTAGGATTTACAGCTACTCCTGTATCTCCAAGCATTGTTTCGGGTCTTGTAGTAGCGATTATCACATAATCATCGCTATCTTTTATTTTATATTTTATTTCCCATATTTTTCCATTTTTATCAATATGATTTACTTCATCATCAGCAAGAGCCGTCTTGTCGTGAGGACACCAGTTTACTATATATTCCCCTCTGTAAATAAGCCCGTCATTGTACAGTTTTATAAACACTTCCTTTACTGCTCGGGAAAGCCCCTCGTCCATTGTAAATCTTTCCCTTGACCAGTCCAAAGACACTCCGAGCCTTCTTAACTGTTTAGTTATAAGCCCTCCATGTTTTTCTTTCCATTCCCACGTTTTTTTGAGAAATTCTTCTCTTCCTATCTCTTCTTTAGTAGTTCCCTGCTCAAGCAGCATTCTTTCCACTTTATTCTGCGTAGCAATTCCCGCATGATCTGTACCTGGAACCCATAAAGCATCAAATCCGCTCATTCTCTTATATCTTATAATTGTGTCCTGAATTGCATTGTCAAGCATATGTCCCATGTGCAGTATCCCTGTTACATTAGGAGGGGGAATGACTATGGAATATCCCGGTTTTTCATCATTATGCTGGGCATTGAAATATCCTTTTTCTTCCCATATTTTATACCATTTTTCTTCTATTTCTTTCGGTGAATAAGTTTTATTCAGTTCTTTTTCCATATTCTGTTATGATTTTCCCAAAATTTAAAAATAAATTTCGGATAAAAACCTTTACCTCCTATTTCTTTTATTTTATAACGATGTTGCAAAATCAAATGGTTGCAAAATCGAATGATTTAGTATTAAAATCTATTTCTGATTTTATTATATTTTTTTATTCCTGTAAATTTTATTTATTATAAGCATTGGCTTACTCTTTTTGATTTCACTATATTTTTTTCTCTATCGAAAAATATAAATTTTTAATCATTTGACCTTATCATTATGAAAGCATTCTGTCCTGTGCCATAATAATTTTTTCTGACAGATATTTCTTTAAAATTATTTTTTCTATACAATTTTATAGCACTGAAGTTATTTTCATCGACTTCCAGAAGAATCGATTTTTCTTCTTTTGTCCTGTTTTCACATTTTTCATTGTC
This sequence comes from Pseudoleptotrichia sp., assembly GCF_057270515.1. Taxonomy (NCBI): domain Bacteria; kingdom Fusobacteriati; phylum Fusobacteriota; class Fusobacteriia; order Fusobacteriales; family Leptotrichiaceae; genus Pseudoleptotrichia; species Pseudoleptotrichia sp. The sequence continues at coordinate 35,135 of NZ_DBHIXS010000009.1, forward strand.
AAACAATGCCGACATCGAATTTACTAACAGTCTATTTCCTATGCCTCTATTCTGAAATTCTTTATCCACTGCAATTTCAAATAAATCAAAACAGGAAAAAGTATCATAATAAATAATATATCCCGATATTTTCTCCTCTTTTTCCGTAATCATATTTTCTTCGATATTTCTTACCGTATTTTCTATAATACAGTTAGTACAGTAAACCGTATAAAGGTTATTTCCTAAAATATCTTTAAAATAGCTTCCTTCAACTTTATTCTTAAAATTTTCATTATGAATTTTGACTAATTCTTTTATTTTACTTTCATCAATATTATTAATGGAAAGTTCGTATATATCTTTTTTCATTATTATTTTTTATTATTCTTTTCTATAATCTCTAATTTCTGTAATCTCTAAAATACAAAAATTTCCAAAAAAGCCTGTCTTATATTAAAAATAATTTGTAACAGCTGATATTATGTTATCCTAATTTTGTTTAAACCACTGCTACATCAATCCTACTCTGTTTAAAGGCCACCATCTCAAAAGAAGATTTCCTTTTATCCTGTCTTCGGCAACATATCCGAAAAATCTTGAGTCCAAACTGTTTGTAGTATTATCTCCCATTGCCATATAATAATTTTTATCAAGAGTTACCGTTTCTCCGTTTAAGAGTTTCATAAACATTTCATCGTTATATTTAAAATCCTGTATCGGTAAAACGAGTTCATCTCTTCCTTCGACTTTTAATGTGAATGTATAATATGTATTTGTTTTAGGGTCATTTTCATTATATTCACCTGAAGAATTTCCTATAATGTTTTTAAAGTCTTTTTTTGTATTTATTCTGCTCAAAAACTGCTCTGCGGTCATTTCTTCATAATCCTGACCTTGTTTATAGCCTTCCCAGTTTGTCTGAACTATATAAAAATTATCTTTATCGGAATTAGTGGCATAACCCGCCAATTTTGATATCGCTATAATTTTATCCAGTTTGACTTTATCCCCTTTTTTCGGTATATATATTTTATTGTCTTTCAAAAGAGCTTCTATACTGTAAGGTCTGTTTAAAACTTCGGACAGTTTGTCATCTAAATAAATTCTGCCTGCATTGGTTTCTTCGGAGCTATCTGTCGAGGGGTCTGTCAAAGTCATAACGGAAATATCTTTAATTTGCAACGTCTGTCCTGCAACTCCCACTATTCTTTTAGTATACATTATTTTATCAGTTACAGGCTCTTTGAATGCTACAATATCACCAACTTTCGGATTGGAAAACTTGTATTTTATCATATTGGCAAACACTCTGTCTTTTACTTTTATTGTAGGCTCCATAGAACCCGTAGGTATTACATAATTCCCCAGATAAAATGACTGTATCAGAAGAACGAGAACTACGGCAGTTATCGCCGTATCCATTCTTGCAAAAGCTCTTCCCAATGTACTCTGTTTTCTTTTTTCTATTTCTATCAGCTCTTTTTTAGCATCTTCCTGACTCATCCCTGTTTCTTTTTGAATTTTTTCCAGTGCTTTTGTAAATTCTCCGGGTTTTGAATCATTTCTTACGGTTGACTCCGAAATTCTTTCTTTTGAAGGTTTTCTATAAAGGAAAATCAACGGAAATGACAGTATCATAGTCGAAAATAGATATATATAAAAATTTGTATCTAAAATATTGAACATCAATTTTCCTAAAAAAAGCATTATCAGATTTGAAAGAAATATCCATTCATGCTGTTCCCTCATAACCAAAAATATCATATTCAGGATAAACATTCCGTATATTCCCCAGATTTTAAGCTTAATTACATAATCGGGTTCCTTATCCACTATAAAAAAGAAAATAACGGAAACGGCTATCCCTAAAACTGTTATAATATTTCCGAGTTTTATTCTTTTTCCTTCTCCCTCATCTCCTATAGGAATATTTTTCAGTATATCATCTTCTTTTTTTCTTATAAAATTTACTACCTGTTTTTCTCTTAAGAAAAAATATAAAAGAATTATTGAAGTTATTATATAAAATATTCCCCATAATAATATATTCATATTTTTTTCCTTTCCATTTCTAATTTCTGTTTCTAATTTCTATTTCTAAATTATTATTCGTACTTATATTTATTCCGTATTCTATATCTGTAAACAGAAAAAGCTAGCAAATGCTAGCTCTTAGCTACTTTCTAATTTCTTTAATTCTAGCAGCTTTTCCTGATAAGTTTCTCAAGTAATATAATCTTGCTCTTCTTACTTTTCCTATTCTCTTAACTTCTATTTTTTCAATTAACGGAGAATTTATAGGTATTATTCTTTCTACACCTACTCCCGAAGATACTTTTCTTACAGTGAAGTTTTTAGCCATTCCGCCACCGGATACTCTTATAACTACACCTTCGAATACCTGTATTCTTTCTTTATTTCCCTCTTTTACTTTATAATAGACAGCTATTGTGTCTCCTGATTTAAATTGAGGTATGTCAGATTTTAAGTATTCTTTTTCTACCAGTTCGATTAATTTCTCTTTCAAGAAATCCACTCCCTTCTTTACGCGATATTCTTTCTATCTTTACTGATATTATGTATCAGCATTAACAATAAAAGCGGAATATCCTTATTCAATATACGAAATATATTATCATATTTCCACATTATTTTCAAGTAATTTTTTGAGTTTATTTTTTCAGAAAATATAAAACTGATTAATCTGATAAATTATATTTCTATTTTATTTTTCTACCATTTTATTTTTACTATTTTATTTTTTTATTATTTTATTGATATTATTTATATTTCCGAAATTTCTTCTGTTATAAATCCTAAAATTTTTGAAATCAGAAATTTTCTTTAAAATTACAGTAAAATCAGTTTTTATATACTGTAATTTTATACTTATTTGTGATATAATTCTACAGGTTAAATTTAAATTTTGAAAGGAAAACAATGGGAATCATTACTAATTTTGCAGTTATTATAGTAGGCAGTCTGCTTGGGCTTGTTATAGGAAAAAGGTTTAAAGAAAATATAAGAAATACTATAATGGACTGTATAGGTTTATTTATTATTATTTCAGGTATAAAAGCTACATTTAATTCCGACAGGGAAATCAAAATTCTTATATACTTTATGGTCGGCTCAATTATTGGGCAAATTATTGACATAGATTTTCAAATTAAAAAATTAAGTATTTTCGTAGAAAATAAATTTTCCAAAATTTCGTCTATTTCTTATAAAAATGATAATCTTTTAAATCCAATTGAAAATAAAGAAAAGGATTCCAATTTTGCCAAAGGTCTTTCTATGACTACTATTCTGTATTGTGTAGGAGCAATGGCTATAATAGGTCCTATAAACAGCGGTCTTGCCGGTGATAATAAAATATTGAACATAAAATCCGTACTGGACGGAATTACAGCTATAATATTTGCTTCCACTTATGGTATAGGAGTAATTTTTTCAGCTTTTTCGGTACTTATATATCAGGGAATATTTTATCTTTTTGCCCAGCAGATAAAATCTTTTCTGACTCCTGAAGCAATATCGGATTTAGACTTTTTAGGTGGAATAATGATTTGTGCTTTAGGTATCAACATTGTTCTGAAAAAAAATATAAAAGTGGCAAATATGCTGCCTTCGGTATTTATTCTCATAATTACTGAAATATTTATAAAATACATAAAATAATTTTATACAGGGAGGTCTTTATGAAACCCCACGAACTTTATAAAATAATATCAAAAGTTTCCTTATTTAAAGGATTTGACATAAATGAAACAGAAGCCGTACTAAAAAAAATAAATTATCATATCAGAAATTATAAAAAAAATGAAACGGTATTTTTCAGAGGAGATAATATCGAAAATATCATCATTATCCTCGAAGGCTCTGCCAAAGGGGAAATGCAGAAATCAGGGGGAGAAACTATCACTATTGACTTTATAAAAACTTATGAAATTATAGCTCCCGCGTTTATATTCGGAGATACTAAAGTTTTTCCTGTAGACCTCATTTCCGTTGAAAAATCCAAATATTTATTTCTGAATAAAAAAGATTTTGTGGAAATTATGCAGGAGGATAAGAGAATTCTTTTAAATTTCCTCGATGAAATATCCAATAAAAGTCAGCTTTTATCCAAAAGAATATGGTTTAATTTTGTGAATAAAACTATAAATGACAAAATCCTCAGCTATATAAGGGAAAATCAAAAAGACGGGATTATCTCATTTCAGCCCAATATATCCGAACTTTCAAAAAAATTTGAAATTACAAGACCCTCCCTTTCGAGGGAAATCTCGACATTATGCGATAGAGGTATTTTGAAAAAAATTAAAAACAATAAATATCAGGTAGATTTTTCGAAATTATAATACACAGCAATGCAGGATTTATAATTATCAATTCTATTCAATTCCATTTATAAAATTTTTTGAAATTATAATTTTGAAATTACAATATAGTATAAAATGAATAGAAAAAAGAGTGGTTGGGGTTCCACTCTTTTTGTAACGCTATGAAAAGACAAAAAAGATAAAATCTTTTTCAAAAATAAGTACATTAAATATATACCTTGTTTTTTTTAAATTTCAAAATATTTTTGAGATTTTTTTACAAACTTTTTTTACTAACTAAAAATATTTCTTTCACTTTTATAAAAATCAGTATTCTTATCAAATATACTTTTTTAACTTTTTTCAAAAAAATTTTTATTTTATCCAAAATTTAAATTATATATATAAAAAATCTAACAAATTAAAAAAATCCAATCTACCGTTTCGACTGAATTTTTGGTCGCCTGTAGTTGGTACAGGTGGTAGTCATATTTGTAAATTGTACAGAATCCGTGCAAAGTATAGAACCGCCGTGATGTGCCTGATTCAAAATACAAAAGTCTGACCCCATTAAGAAAGAGTAAAGCCCAAAAATTGTATCGTCGGTAACGAATAGACCAGAATTTTTTATTTCTGATTACAAGTATATTATATCTTTTACTTGCAAGAATGTCAATAATATCAGATATGTTTTTTTCATTTAATTTTTTTATACTATGGAATATTTTATTTATGCTCTTTAAAAATATACTATTTTCTGTTACAATTAGATGTAATAATGATTACTTTAAGAATTTTGGAATAATAGTCAGACCAAAAAATAACAAAATAAATGGAGAGATATAAATAATGAAAGAAAACATAAAATCAAAAAAACAGACTTCGGATACTTTCAGACTGGCATTACTGCTTTGTCTTGTAGGCGGTTTTACTGACGCTTACACTTTTATTATGAGAGGAAAAGTTCTCGCCAACGCTCAAACAGGAAATATGGTCTTTTTTGCTTTGAGATTAGTCGAAAAAAGATGGAGAGACGCTTTATTTTACTTTTTACCTATATTTGCTTTTGCAGTGGGCATTCTGATTGCCGAGATTATCAAAAAGAAATTCAAGCATAACAAAATTCATTGGAGACAGATTGTTATCCTTATAGAAGTTGCAGTTTTATTCATCTCTTCTTTTATTCCTAAAGGAGAGCTGAATGTTTTTGTAAATATTGCAATATCATTTGTCTGCTCCTTGCAGGTACAGGGATTCAGAAAAACACGAGGCAACCTTTCCGCTACAACAATGTGTACAGGAAACCTGAGAAGCGGGACGGAAAATCTCTATAACTATCTGTCAACTAAGAACAGAGATGCAAAGCATAAATTTCTGACTTATTACGGTCTTATACTTTTTTTTATGATTGGTGCTGTTACAGGTTCATTTTTTTCTGAAATATTCAAGGAAAAAGCTCTTTTAGTTTGCTGTATTATACTGTTATCGGTATTTGTTATAATGTTTAAAGATGAGATATAAATAATTTTATTTTTCATTATTTTATTTTTCCATTATTTTATTTTTTCTTTATATTAAATTATATTCCCTTATTTCTTAAACAACTTGACTTTTAATATAATTCTATATTTATTCTTAGATTATTCCGTTTTTTTAATCTTTTAGTTAATTCATTTTTTACTATGTTTCATACTTATTCTTGGACTTTATATTTATTTTTAACCTGATTTATTTAGGTAGGTTATTTATTATCTGTCAATATTTCCCCATTTCTTAAATCTGTTCTCATTTTTTGGATAATATTATCCATTTCTTCAAGCTTTGACAAAATTTTCTTTTCTTCAGGGCTTGTTTTTATTATTTTTGAAATACCTCCATTTTTGATTATAATTCTTTTATCGGCTATCAATGCCAATGTGGGGTCATGAGTCGCCATAAGTACAATCTTGTCAGATGAAACGAGTAAATCGAGGGCTTTCTTTCTGTCAATTCCCGCATTTTCAATCTCATCTATCAGGACTATAGGCGAAGAGCTTAGTATTGCAGTGTCTGCTATCATCAATGCCCTTGACTGTCCTCCACTGAGGGCTGTAATCGGCGTATCGAGATTAAACTGCTCTCCTGCAAGTTTGTTTGCTTCTTCTATGATTTTATCAGTTACTTCCTGAATATCATCTATCATTCTGCTTTTAGCGTGCAATTCCAAAAAATCCCTCACGGATAAATCCATGACAAAATTCATATTTTGGGATAACTGGGCAACAAGCTTATTGTTTGATGAATATCTCCATTTTTTGTCAGGCAGCTCCCCGTTAATGAGTATTTCTCTCTGTGTCGGCGTATCTTTTTGAGCCGTCCATTCTATATCTGCGAGCAGTCTTGATTTTCCCGAGCCTGTAGGCCCTACTATAGATATTATTTCCGATTTGTTTATATCAAGTCTTTCAAAACCTTCAGGATTACCCGTTTTATCTTTTCCCGCAATTATTGTCAAAACTTCGACACCGCTCTCTTCTTCCATTCCAAGAAACAGCTTCATCTGTTCGATATATTCGATTAACCCCTCTTTTATTTTTTCTGTATCCAATGCCATATCTTCTATTTCTTCTTCGGCAAATTTATCTAAGAACTCACTGAATGTCTCATTTTCATGACCTTTTATGTCGATAACATTTTCACTGAAAAAATTTTCTGCAAAAGGATATCTGTCCAGTAATTCGGACATTTTCAGCTCATCTACAAGTTTTTTATTCATTGTTATTACCGCCTAAATTCATTTTTCTGACATTTCCCATTTGATATTTTTCTCCTATTCTCGTTTCCCCAAGACAATAGGAACATAGAGCCGACGGCATAGGAAATCTGAGTTTTTTCCCCTGAACGGTTTCTATTTCTTTTTCTTTTTCATAAAGTAATGTGCTTAATTCATAGGCTCCCTGTCCTGTAAGTCCGTTTACGTGCATTGTTATAGCACCGGGATTTACAGAATTTACCCTTGAGGCAAATACTTCCCTTTCAGCCTGCGAAACAATATCTCCTTTAGTGATAATAACTATATCTGCGGCTTTCAGCATAGGTCCTATCTTTTTAGGTGTATTTATGCCCGACAGATTGTCGATTACGCATATCCCTTTTATATCCTTTATATATGGCGAACAACGGTTACAAAGACCCGCCGATTCGGTTATAAGCATGGAAAGTCCTAAACTTCTGCCCCACTGTACTACTTCTTCTATATTCGATACAAAAAAATGGTCAGGACATAATGCTCCCGAAATACCTTTTTTTACAGGTATTCCTGCTTTTTCATATAATATATCGTCATCTGTATACAAGCAGTCAAATTTTACTACTCCCACTGACATTCCCTGTTTCTTCAGGGCGTCAACAGTTTTCAATATTACACTTGTTTTTCCTGATGAAGGCGGCCCTGAAACTATTATTAAATTCATATTTCCTCCTGAATAATCACTTTTTTTGTCTTATCATATCTTATCATACACCTTGATATTCTTTGATATTGTTATAACTATAATTCAGATCTTTATCTTCATCACAGTTATTTTATTATAATTTCATAATGGCTTCGTTAAATTCATCTTCGCATTTTCTGACTAATCCTCCGACGTCATTGCTATGAATGAAATCCCAGCCAATCCATTTAAATTTCTGGTCTTCTTTCAGATGATTGTCCACATTGGGATTTGTCGACGGAAATTTTCCGTTAGCGGAAAACAGTGTCCCTATCTCCTCGGACATAAAGAAATCTATAAAAGGCTGAATTTTATCTTTTTTGGACTTTTTTGTAATCATAAATATAGGACTGAGTAACGCCCCGTCTTTCGGCCATACGGCTTCGAGGTCGGTCGCTCCCATTAGCATCTGTGTAAAGAAATACGGAATTATACTTACGGCAGGTGCGTCTCCACTTCTCCCTTTGGCTTTCACCATTTGTGCCGGATGAAGATTTTTCTTGTAAGATCTTGCAAGTTTCTGAATACCTTCAGAACCGTAGTCTTTGTATATATTGATAATGAGAGCATTGAACAAGTCAAGGTCATTCATCGGTAAAGCTACCGAATCTTCCAGCTCTTCGTTCAATATATCTTCCCATACTTCAGGTGGCTTTCTATCTCCAAGAACTGTTTTATTTATAAGGAACACAGCAGGAACTACTCCCATTATGGCGTACTGTTTTTTAGGGTCTCTCAAGTCAATTTCTTCATTACAGAAATCTTTGTTCATATCATTTAAATATGTTTCAAATATTCCTTTTTCCATAAACTGCCCCATAAGCTCCTTGTCAAAAAACAGCTCAAACCCTGCCGATAAGAGTATATCCGAGACTTTATCGGGGTCTCCTGTTTTCACTTTATCCACAACCCAGTCCAAGCCCAGATTTGCCGACTGCAATTCATAATCTATCTTATAATCTACTTCTTTATTTCTCGTTTCAGCCCATTTTTTTATGCCTTCCAGCAGAGGTATCCTGATAGGGCAGGGTAAAACTCCCTCTATAAGTATATCTCCCGTGGCATTTTCCTTTTTCCCCTCAAGGGAAATATCAGTTTCGCTGTCTTTCTGCAAAAATGCAACTAATTTTTCTTCAAACAATTTAGGATTAATTTTCTTTATTTTTAAAGCCATATTGAGTTTTATATTTTTTGCCATTGACTCAAACATCTGTTTATTTTTTAGCTGCTCAAATCCGTTAGCTATAAAAAATTCAAGTGTTTCAGGATATTTTTCCACAATCTGATACAATGTATCATTCAAGCCGAAAAATTTATTCATAATATTTCTCCTTTCTTATATCTCAATTATATTTTAATTCGATATTTTTGATTTGTTTTCTTTTTATTCTATAGTTATAGATAAATCATATTCAGAATTTCAGCTCAATATTATTGATCTGCTGCCTTTTTTTTTCTATTTTCTTTCTTTTTTTCTATTTTCTTTTTTCTTTTTTTATAAATTTTATCTTTATTCTATCAAAAAATTATATATTCAATTATTTTGTATATCCAATTATATCATATTCATAAAAAAAATATGTAACTAAAGTTACATATTCAATTTATTTTTTGTTTTTTTTCTGAATATTTTTCCCGTTATTTACATCATTTTTTTATTATTTTTCTTAGTATTATTTCTTTTTTACTGTTTTTCTTTGTCATCATTTTTTTTAGTATCGTTTTCATCTGTTATGTCAGACATTGATTTTTTAAATTCTTTAAGCATTTTTCCTACAGCTTCTCCCAGTTCCGGCAGACGTTTAGGTCCAAAAATAAGTAATGCTCCCAGTATTATGACTATCAGTCCGGGTGTCCCAATATCTCTAAAAATTCCCATTTACTATCCTCTCCTTTTCCTATAAATATATTTACTGACCATGACACTTACTTCATAAATCAGAATTAGCGGTACTGTCATTGCCAAATCACTTATAAAATCGGCAGGAGTCAGAATAACTGCCAGTACAAGCAATATAAAGTATCCGTATCTTCTGTTCTTTACCAGATAAGCAGGGGTCAAAATATGTAATGATGTCAGAAAAGCCGCTATAACAGGCAGTTCAAAAACAAATGCAATAGGCAATGAAGTATGTATTACAAATTTCAGATAACTTTGTGCAGTAACCTGCACACTAAACAGATCTTCCCCAATAGAAAGCAATACTTTCAAAAGTGCAGGTGTTACCGTAAAAAAGCCGAAAGCAAGTCCCGAAACAAACAGAATAAATATTGCGGGAATATATGAAAGTACCATTTTAGCTTCTTTTTCTTTCAGTCCCAGTTTTACAAACGCCCACAGCTGATAACTCGCGAAAGGCAGTGTAAAACTGAAAGCACATATCCCTGCCAGTGTAATGTATATCTCAAGAATATCGTTAGGCCCTAACACGACAAGTTTTTTTGAAAAAGGATATGTTAGCATTTTATAAATATCTGCACAGAATATCAGACTTACTGAAAATGCAATCAGAAAAAATATTATTGTTATTATAAGCCTTTTCCTGAATTCTCCGATATGCTCTATTAATGTTTGAGCTTTATCTTCCGACATGGACACATCCTTTCTTTTTTCTTTTTTATTTTTTTTGTTATAACTATTGTCATTATACGGACAAAAGTAGACGAAATCATTTTATTTTTATTGTTTTTTTCTTTTCAGTGTTATTAATACAATCAGAATTATGAAAATAACCTGACTTATAAATACTTCCCAGTTCGCGTAAATACCTAATATTTCCACCGTAGGTATAAATCTTATCAGATGTAAAGGGACAACCCCCACAACCTGCAACATATGAATACTTGTTCCCAACATTTTAAACGCAAGAAAATAGATAGTCCATGTGAGTATAAAAAATACTCTGTGTACTTTTATTTTCGAGGAAGCATATATAAGAACCAATGCGATTATGATAAGTATTACAATGGCACTCAAAATACCTATGATGAGGTTCTGCACCGATATTAAAGGTAAAATTCCCACATAAAACAGTATTGTTTCAGCACCTTCCCTGAATACGGCAAGAAAACTCAATATAAACATCGAAATAAAACTTCCTGTACTTACTACGATATTCATTTTTCTTTCCATATAGTCTTTCCAAGCTTTCAAAGAAGACTTGCTATGCAGCCATACTCCTATTCCTATCATCATTGCTACTGCAAATATACCTACAAATCCCTCAAGTATTTCACGGTTTGTTCCCGAAGACACAGTAGGAAACACTTTTTGAAGAATAACGGCAATAACGATACTCGCTAAAATTCCTGCTAATGCTCCTGCGTATACCCATTTCAGTCCACGTTTCTGATTTGCAGCTTTCAGTCCGCTCACCAGTGCCAATACTATCAGTAACGCTTCCACTCCTTCACGAAGCAGTATAAACATCGCGTCCAAAAAAGTATATTCGGCTTTTGTGTCAATTTGGGACAGCTCGTCTATCAATCCCTGCAACTGCTCCTGATACTGCTTTTCTCCGCCTTTTACCATTATTACGGGCGTCTGTGTTTCAACTTTTGTATAAAGGGCACCGTTACGTGTACTTACATCACCCTCTACAGTAGGCCAGACTTGTATAAATTTTTTTACTTTTGCCTGCCCCGTATCGTTATCTCCCGACTTAAATGCGTCAAGTCCCTCTTTCAGCAAATCTACAGCCTGTTTTAGAGTAATGTTTTCAGAAGAAGTATTTTCGGCTTTCTTTCCGTCGAGAAATTCCTGAATAACGGTTTTCAGATCGTTAAATGAGCTTATGACATTGTCGTAGTTGAAAGGTTCCATTTCCATGGAGCTTCGCAGGAAAGCCATGGCAGTTTCGACTTTTCCGTAATAAACGGTGTCTCTATCCCTTATTACCGCTTCATTTCTTGTCCAAACCCCGTTATATTTCAGATATTCCTTTTTCATAGCTTCCACGTCTTTACTTCGAATAACTTTTTCCAGAGTATCAAGAGCAGGAAATACTTTCGCTTTAAAGTCTTTTTTCACTTGAGTTTCGTCAACAGGATTCTGTTCCTTTTCAAATGCCAGAAGTGCTTTTGTAATCTCTTTCAGATTATCTTCAGTTACATCTCCTTTATTCAGAAGTTCCTGTACTTTTGACCCTTGGGGAGAATTGGCGTTTTTTACAGTCCTAAATTTTTCTTTTATTTCATTTGCAATTTTTTCTGCTTCTTTTTTATCATTGTTTCTAAGGGCAGTAGTTGCATCGGTTATTTTTACATAAATTTCACTGTAACTCTCTTTTGCAATAATATTAGCACAGAAGAAAACAAAACACACTAATAATGTAATTCTGAATTTATTCAAATAATTTTTGGCCAATATATTCCCCTTTCCTTATCCCTCCAAAACATGCAAAAATCCCTGTACCTATGTGAGTAATATACTCATTCAGCTTATCCTCGTTTCCGAGACTGTTCTGAATTTTGATAAACTGTTCAGGATTTTTCTGAAAACATATAAACAGCAGTCCTGCGTCAAACTGACCGCTTATTTCATTAATTCCGTCAGAATAGGAAAAAGCACGGCGACAGATCTTCGTTTCAGCCTTTTTTGCTAAAAACACATGGGAGTCAATAGGAAGTACGGGATTTCCGTCAGGTCCCTTTTTATTTATATCAATCACGGCAAATTCATCTTTTTCTCCGAAAGGAGCACCGCTTTCTTTATATCTTCCGAATGTATTTTCCTGTTCCTGCAAATTAGTACGATCCCATGTTTCAAGGTGCATCTGAATACGTCTCACCACCATATATGTTCCGTCTTTTAGCCAGTTATCCTTATCATACCATACTATATTATTAAAATCATTTTCATTTTTCGGATTTTCAGTCCCGTCCTTAAATCCGAATAGATTTCTCGGAGTTTCTTTTCCATTCCCTATAGGCAAAAATCCTGACTGGCTCCACTTCAGTGTAATGAGTGTACGCCCTTTACGGACAAGATTTCTCACCGCATGAAAAGCCACCTGTGCGTCATCGGCGCAAGCCTGAATACATATATCTCCGCCTTTATAACGTTCTTTTATCTGGTCTCTCGGGAAATGGGGCAAATCTTTAAATTCTTCAATTTTTTTACTGTCCAGTTTCAGTTTATCTAAAAATGACGGACTTATTCCGAAAGTTACAGTCAAACGATAAGGATTTAATCCTACTGTTTCCCCTGTATCGACAGGAGGCAACAGATGATTTTTCAATTCGGGAGCTATAAGCTCCCCTTTCATCATTTTTTCAGTATAATCTGTCCATTCCTTGAACATTTCCATGACTTCTTCCTTATTTTCGGAATGTAACTCCAGTACTGCAAAGTATACATTTTTCTGTACGGGAGTGGATATTCCCGATTGATGTTTTCCATAAAAGGAAATTTCGTCTTTCCCCTCAAACTGTTCGGCAACATTACCGAATAGGCTTGACATAATGGCACCGACACCTGTCGCCCCTACTGCAACTCCTGCTCCGGCTATTCCCGCTTTTTTCAAAAAATCACGACGGGATATTTTTTTATCAAACCATTTTTTTTCTTTGTTATCATCACTCATATTATTTACCTTCTTTTACATCCAGTATTATTCCCATTTGGGATAAAGGTTCTCCAAGCTTGGTTACAGCTTCCGCAAGTGCTTTCGTGTCCTCCTTTGTCAAGTCAGTGTACAGTTTATAGTTTTTATCATCTGTCATATATTTGTCAAGCAGTCCGTTTACAGCTTTAAACTCTGAATCTAAAGTCGCTACAAGTTTGCTATCTTTTTTTTCTAATTTTGACCTAAACAGTTCAAATATTTTCTGTGCTCCCTCAATATTTGCTCTAAAATCATATAAATCAGTATGGGAGAATACTTCTTCCTCTCCTGTGATTTTTTGAGTGGAAACTTCATTTAATAAATCTATAGCTCCTGTAAGCATTATGTCAGGAGTTACTTCTATAGTCGCTATTTTGGCTTTCAACTCCTTGATGTCATTTACAAGCTCGTCAGCATATTTTTCAGTACCTTTTGTAGTATTTTGCTCCCATAATATTTTTTCAATTCTATGGAAACCTTTCCAGCCCTCTTCAGTGTTAAATTCCTCTTTGAAATCCACTAAACGGTAATCTATCTTAATATCGGATTCTCCAAAACTTTCAGCAATAGGCTCTGACCTTTCATAAGCCATACGTATTAACGGATATACTTTTTTAGCTTCTTCAAGTTTTCCGTTTTTCAATAATTGAGCAAAATTTTCCGTATCTTTCAGAAGCATATCAATCTGCTCTTCAACAAATTTTTTATATTCCGCCGTTTCCTTGCTCAAATCTACTGCCCCATTATTCTGTTCTGCCTGTGCTGTTGTTCCGTTTTTTCCGTCCTCCTTGTTTTCCTTTTTTCCGCACCCTGTTATTACTAACGCTGTTACTAATGCCAAAAGTGCAATTTTTTTCATTTTTTTCATTCCGAAGCCTCCTAAAATATATTTTTAATCAAACAAATTATATCTTTTATTTTTTTATTTGTAAAGAAAAATTATTTGATTATCAAAATATAAAATTATGATAAGAAAAATTTCTCTATTTCTTTCTATTTACTTTTTCCTGACATTTATCTCTATATTTACTACTTTTATCTTAGTCTTATGTCAATAAATCAGTTTTATGTCGATAAAAAGGAGTAGTTAAATAGGGATTTTCTTTTTTTATTTAATCTTTTTTCATATTTGTTTGGCGACACTATTATTATCTTTACACAAAACATCTTTTATATCTTCTATTTTTGATTTCCATGATTTTTTCTGAATTTTTTCAATCAAAACCTTGTCTATTTCTCTTTTTTCCCTTGTTCTTTTTATCATATTTTCTATTTTATCTGCCAATCTCAATACAAATGCAGGTTTTTCCTCTTCCACAGCTTTATCAGTATCGTAAATCGTGGGCATATCGACATATTCGATAATCTCATCAACATTCAGCTCTTTTCCGAGCAGCTCTATAAGCCCGTCTATCTTTGTAGCAACTACTCTAAGACCGCTCCCGAGTGCTTCTACGGCTATAAGTCCCAACCCTTCAAAATATGAGGGCAGTATAAAAATATCCTTTGTCCGCATAATATCCGCTAATTCTTTCTGAGATACAGCATTATAGACATTAATATTTTTGGAATTTCCCACTTCTTTTTTTATTCTTTCTTTATTCTGTTCGGTTATGTTACCTATCAAATCTATCGTAACGCTGTCGTCATTTTCCTCTATTTTTCTAAATGCCTTTATCAGCTCATAAAACCCTTTGGAATCATCAAACTTTCCTGCGTATACTAATTCCACTTTTTCTTTTTCAGGATAATGTTCAGGCGGATAGAATATTTTTTCATTATATCCCGCCCCTATGTCTATTATTTTTTCTTCCGATATTCCAAATACTTCCTCTATATCTTTGAACTGTCTGTTACTTAGAGCCAGCACATTATCCACATCTTTCAGGGAGTGTATATGCTTTTTTTTTAGGCTTTCATTTTGCCTTGCCTGTCTTATATCAGTATTATGGCATACTGCGACTACTTTTTTATCGGAAAAAACCTCCCTTGCCATTGATGACAGTATCCAGAGATGATGAGTCAATATTACATCGGGATTGAAATTATTCTTTGCAAGATTTAACTGTTTCAGAAATTCCTTTTTCCATTGCCCGAACATTTCGTCGGTCATATTATGATAAAGCGTATTGGGATAAGGCATAATATCGCTCATTCCTACTATAGAAAAGGGGAGATTTTCACTTTCAAAAACTACTTCAAATTGATTTTTCCTGTCCAGTATATTTATATCGTAATCGGACGTCGTAGCATAAACACATGCCTGCTCTATATCCCGATATTCTTTCAATCCGTCAATGACATTTGTAAAATAAACTCCACTTCCTGTCTTTACAGGTAACTGTGCCAATATATGCAATATTTTCATAATTATTTTATTCCTCCGCCTATTTTTATGTATTTTATCTTTGATTATTTCCTTTTATTTAGATGAATTGTAGCATATTTGTATTGTATCATCAAGGTGTATTTATGCTTTAGTATTTGTACAAATACTTTTAAATACATACTTATAGATACATATTTAAATGCATATACTAATATATATATTATTAAAAATATTACTCTTTGAATTTAAAATTCTAAATTCAAAATAAAAAATACCGACTTTTTAATATTCATATTTACCTGAAGATAAACAGATTGAGCCGATATTTCCATAATGTTAAATCCAATAACTAAAACCAATCACCGCTATTTTCTCACAGATTGCCGCAATTCTCTTTCTTTATTTGAAAACTTATTTATATTATAAACTTTCGGTCAATATTATTAATCAGCATAATAAATGCTTCCGTCGAGAACTACCATTGCCCCTTTTCCGCTTGAAGTTGGCGGAACATAAAAAAAGCTGTGTCTTTTTACTGTACCGTTATTATATTTCAATGTCAAATCACCATTATTTATAGTATATGTTCCCGAAGCTTTATTTGAACTGCTGGAACCTCCTCCTGCTGAAGAAGTGGACATTGAAGAAAATGAACCTGAATACTCTATAAATCTGTTTCCTTCAAATTTTATATATCCGTTTCCTCCTGCTCCGCTGACTCCTATTCCTGCACTTCCTGATACAGTTCCTACATAGAAGCTGTACACGCCGTCAGGGATTTTATTTTTTGGTATCTGTGCCTTAAACATATAGAAACTGCCCGGTGCCAACATAGCATTTTTATCTGCCGTTGTATATTCGTATTCGTCCTTTATTCCTTTTTTATCTGTTGTAATCAGCTTATTTCCGCTTATTGTATATGTTCCGTCTACTCTTGTTTTCCAGTCAGCCTTACCTAATTCTTCTGTATATGTGCCATCGTCTCTCAGATAAATCACCTGATCGAATCCGCTGTGATCAACTCCTGCATATACTCCTCTACCCGATTTTGTCGACTTTCCTGATGAAACTGCCATACACATCGCACAAAGTATCAATATAGCAGATGTTATTAAAACTTTTAAATTCAAATATTTTTTCATAAAAATATCATCTCCCTGTATAAACTATAATTTCTATTTTTCATAAAATTTCTTATAAAGCTTCATTTTGTATATATTAGCAAATGAAGATTAAAGAAAAATGAGAGATTTTATTTTCATATATAATTCAGATTATTTGATAATTTTATATTTTTAATTTTTATACAACAAATATGCGGTTCTATCTGAACTTTATCACTACTTTCAAAAAAATATAGTTTTTTTCAAAAAAACCATTGACACATTAATAAAAATATGATATATTATCTTTGTTAGCAATCATATGCATAGAGTGCTAACAAAACGAAAGATAAAATTTTATGCAAAAATATTTTATAGTAAGTTGGAGTAAAAATAATACTTCTAATATATAATACAAATATTTTTAACAATATGAATATTTTTACTAATTTACTAACTATATAAAGCATATTAAATAAAAAATCTGAAAAATAAGGAGAATGATAAATATGGAAGAAAAATTTACTCAAAAGAGTATGGAAGCCATTTCCGAAGCTCATAATTTTGCGATTAGATACAAAAGTTCCGATATAAAAGTAGAACATTTACTACTTGCACTGATTGGGCAGATGAACGGACTTATTCCCAATATACTCAAAAAAATGGGGATAAACACTATTGAGTTGACAAAAAAGCTCGAAGACAAATTAGACAGAATGCCTAAAATAGAGGGAGGAAGTATAGACCCAAGACCCAATGCGGAAATGAACAGAGTTCTTGTAGGTGCCGAAGATTATGCAAAAAAAATGGGAGACGCCTATATAAGTACAGAACACCTATTTTTGGCAAGCTATGACAACAACAATTTTTTAAAGGAAAACGGAATTATAAAAAATCAGTTTGAAAATGTACTGAATGAAATAAGAGGCGGCAGAAAAATTATGTCCGACAATCCTGAAAATTCTTATGAAGCTCTGGATAAATACGGTAAAGACCTTGTAGAACTGGCAAGAAAAGGTAAAATTGACCCGATAATCGGCAGAGATCAGGAAATAAGACGTGCTATTCAGATTTTATCGAGAAGAAATAAAAATAATCCTATCCTCATCGGTGAACCGGGTGTAGGTAAAACCGCCATTGCAGAAGGCATTGCCCAGAGAATACTGAAAGGGGACGTACCTGAAAATCTGAAAGATAAAACTATATTTTCACTTGATATGGGGGCACTCATATCGGGAGCAAAATACAGGGGAGAATTTGAAGAAAGACTGAAAGCTGTACTCGACGAACTCGAAAAGAGTGACGGAAGAATAATATTATTTATAGATGAAGTTCATAACATCGTAGGAGCAGGAAAAAGTGAGGGTTCTATGGACGCAGGAAATCTCCTGAAACCTATGCTTGCCCGTGGAGAAGTCAAAGTTATCGGTGCTACTACTCTTGATGAATACAGAAAATACATTGAAAAAGACGCAGCTCTTGAAAGAAGATTTCAGCCTATTTTAGTTAATGAACCTACCGTAGAGGATACTATTTCGATATTACGTGGTCTAAAAGAAAAATTTGAAATATTTCACGGAATTAGAATTACTGATAACGCAATAGTTACAGCCGCTACAATGAGCGACAGATATATAAATGACAGATTTCTGCCTGATAAGGCTATCGACCTTATTGACGAAGCGGCAGCAAAAGTAAAAACTGAAATCAACTCAATGCCTACAGAGCTTGACGAAGTAACAAGACGTCTTATGCAGCTTGAGATTGAAAAAGTGGCATTGACAAAAGAAAAAGACAAGGCTTCAATGGATAGACTGGAATCTCTGGAAAAAGAGATAGCTGAACTAAAAGAGGAAGAAAAAACATTAAAATCCCAATGGGAAAGCGAAAAACAGGAAGCAGGAAGGCTTACAAAGATTAATGAAGAAATAGAAAGAGTCAAACTTGAAATTCAGGAAGCCCAGAGAAGAGCAGATTTCAATAAATTAGCCGAACTTCAATACGGAAAACTGGCACCTCTTGAAAAAGAGAGAGAAATTGAGGAAGAAAAATGGAAAGATCGTAACACAGGTAATTCCAACAAATTATTAAAACAGGAAATAGACAGTGAAGAAATTGCGGAAATTGTAGGAAAATGGACAGGGATACCTGTTTCCAAACTGTTGCAGGGAGAAAAAGAAAAGATATTGAACCTTGCCGAACATATGAAAAACCGTGTAATTGGACAAGATGAAGCCATTGAAACCATAAGTGATACCATAATAAGATCCCGTGCAGGATTGAAAGACCCTAACAGACCTATCGGTTCATTTATATTTTTAGGACCTACAGGTGTCGGAAAAACTTATCTCACAAAAACCCTTGCCCACAATCTGTTTGACGATGAAAATAATATTGTCAGAATAGATATGAGTGAATATATGGATAAATTCAGCGTTACAAGACTGATAGGAGCACCTCCGGGATATGTAGGATATGAAGAAGGCGGACAATTGACAGAAGCTGTCAGAAGAAAACCTTATTCGGTTATACTGTTTGATGAAATAGAAAAAGCTCATCCCGATGTATTCAATGTTCTGCTTCAACTGCTTGACGACGGTAGACTGACAGACGGGAAAGGTAAAGTTGTGGACTTCAAAAATACTATAGTAATAATGACTTCCAACATAGGAAGCGAGATTATTCTTCAAGACCCGCAACTTTCAAATACCACAAAAGAGGCTGTACTTGAAGAAATGAGACATAGATTTAAACCTGAATTTCTAAACAGAATTGATGACATTATAGTATTTAAATCATTAGGAAAAGACAGTGTAAAAAATATCATAAGTCTGATTCTTGAAGATATAAACAAAAAACTCAAAGACCAGTTTATAAAAATAGAATTTACCGACAAAGCCCTTGATTTTATTGTAGATGAAGCTTATGACCCTGCTTACGGAGCAAGACCGCTGAAAAGATTTGTTCAGAAAGATATAGAAACTAATCTCTCAAAAATGATTTTATCTAATGAGATACCTGAGAATAGTGTAGTTTTAATAGATACAGACGGTGAAAAACTTACTTATAAAGTAAAAAGATAAAAATACCCCTAAGGGTTGAGGTCTGATGATTAAAACAGGTTATAACTGATAAATAAAAAAATCAGTACAACTACCATTTTAAACATAGCAGTACCTCCTTGATAATAAATTTGGCTTTTGTGAAGCCAACGAAATTATAACAAAAAAGACTGGAGTTTTCCAGTCTTTTTTGTCACAAAATTTAATTTATTATCAAGTTACCCTTTTGGGGTCTACCTCAAGGTATTTGTACTATAACATAAATTAATAAAAAAATCAAGTTTCCTCTCCTTTCGGAGTTAATCATAATTTTTTAATAAATATATATTTTTCTATTTTTTTGTTCTTCATATTATTTTTTAAATGATACTACTAATACTATTTTTATAAATTCTATTAAGAGAATTTTTTTGTTCATCTAAAATAAAAGAACTATATTTTATTTTTGAATTTTGCTAAATTATTATAGATAAATTTTTAAAAGGGGCTGTCTCATAAGTCAAAAATAATTTTACTAACATAAATGTTATATATTTTTAAAAATCAACAGATATTATTTTTATTGATTTTATAAATATAGTAGAATATATAGAATTTATGATTTGGTAATTTTATTTACTTTATGAGACAGCCCCTTTTTATAGATGAATAATCATCTTAAAAATATCATTAGTATATAGCTCTAAATCCTATTCCTCCTCTTATATTTTCTCCTTTCGTGTCATATCCTGCATTTATTGTTACTCCAAATCTTGTATTCTCTATTCCTATGTTCAAGTCTGTCTTAAAGTTTCCTTTTCTGTCCTCTTTTTCTCCCCTTATATTAAACCATTCCGAATCCGTATATCCTACCCTTGCCTTATTTTTCCTGTCATTTACTTTTCCAAGCTCACTTTCATATCCTATTCCAAGTGAGGCAGTAAATGTTGCTTTTTTCGCAAACGGTTGTCTATAATTGAATTCTATTCCCGCTTCAGGCACTATCGAGTAATAGCTGTTATCTTTTATTTCCAGTCTTACTTCACCTGTCTTTTCTTTTATCTTTCCTGTCTTTCCGTATTCAAACTTTATACTTCCATACGGTTTTATGCTCGTTCTTTCACTCGTTCTGAACTCTTTACTGATTTCATTTTTCATTGCCACTCCGTATGATGTATAATCTGATTTTGCTTTGAATATTTCATCTACTACAAGGTATCTTCTTTCCATTTCACTTCTGCTTACAAATCCTTCTCCTGATATTGTCCATTTCAGACTTCCGTTATTGTCAAAGGCTTTTGTATTATATAGTCCCAATTTTACCATTGTAGTATTCTCTTTCGATTTTCCTATATCCTTGAATTTAAATCTGTTATGTATCACTCCCGCATACCAGCCCGAGCTGTTTCCGAGTTTCAACGTTTCATTCCCGCTTATATACGCTATTCCGTATGCGTTACTTGTATAGTTTATTATCCCTGCCGTATCTGTCTTATACTCATCTCTTATACCGAATGTCGTTATCTTGTTGGATTTCTTGGACTGATTTTCCCAGCTGTCATTGAGTTTATTTATCTCTCTGTCAAGGGCTTTTCCTGTATTGCTTATTCTCTGCTGTACATTTGCATACTGGTGTCCCATCATTTCGTCAAATGCCTGATAAAGCAGGATTTCTTCATTATTTCCTATTGCATTCAGTTTGTTGAATAATGCTTTTTCTCTTGAATCAAGAGCATTCTTATCATATCTCTTTTCAAGCCCTTCAGTAAAGTTGTATGTATCCCTTGTTGTATCTTTATCCCTTGCAAATGCCGAATATGTTCTCTTTGCCATATATAGTTTATTTATTGTTCCCGTTCTTCCTGCAAGTGTCGCCGTCGCACTCCATGTCAATGCTCCAGAATATATATTCCAGCTGTTTATACTGCTGTCCTCTATCGTTCTGTTATACGGTTCGAGTAATTCTCCACTTACTTCTATTGCTTTACTGTTCGTTTTGCTTGCAGCTTCGGAACCTATAATGAGGTCTGCCGAGGATGTTACATTATCCAATCCTACTATAGGATTTGTCTTTCTTAGTGTATCTATATACATTCCTATCGGTGAATGCAGCATATTTCTTTCCCCTTCTGTTACCGTTACAGGTTCGGGTGTCACTTCCACTCCGTTTATATATACTCTTGCAGTCGGTGAACCTTTAGGAGCTTTTATCCTTACATTTCCTACTTCCTTACTTGTGTTTGAACCCGGTCCTCCTGATTCTTCCTCTTCATTTTCTGCCGCTCCGCTCCGTCCAAGTATTATTGTTCCTCTATTTATTATCATTCCTCCCCTTGCCTGAAAGTATCCTGCTCCTTTTCTCGATACTATATGGATTGTTCCCGTATTTTCAAGTACGGAATTTTTTCCTGCATACAGTCCTATCACTCCACTTACATTTTCAGGGTCTGCTCCCGGTGCAGTCTGTATTATACCCTCATTTTTCCCTCTTGCACCTTCATCAAGGAGCATTCCTATTGTTCCTTTGGCTCCAAGATTTATTGTCCCTCTGTTTATAGCAGTGGAATTTGTTCCCGTTGCATACATTCCTATACTGTCTGCTCCGTTCACGTTTATTGTTCCCTCATTTATTATATTTCCTGTATCCTGTTTTCTGTATCCTGCCGCCATTCCTATCGCATATTTTCTGTCGTCCATATTTATAGGCTCTATATCCGAAGCTCCTATCGTTATTATTCCTGTCGAACTGTTTCTGGATGTACCTCCTTTCATTGAGTACATTCCTACGTTTCCTATTCCTAAGCCCAAATTTATGTTTCCATTATTTGTAACATTATTTCCCGCTGTATAAAGTCCGTAACTTTCATTTCCTGTACCTGTTACATCGGCATTATTTACTATGGTTCCATTTCTTGATGACGAATATACATATATTCCTTTATTCCCAAGAGTTACATTTCCTGATGATGTCAAATCAAAATTATAGCTCCCCTCATTTGACACTATTCCGTAAGAATTTTCTCCTATCGTCATATTTCCGTTCCCTATTACTGTTCCTCCTCCATTTTCGAGGTACACTCCTGTCGAATTATCATTTCCGACTGATATATTTCTGAATGTTACGCCATTTCCTTTTGAGTATATTCCAACAGAGCCGTTTCCGCTTGTTATATCTCCTGTGCCTGAAATATTGTCTGTTCCGTATATACCGATAGAGTTATTTCCACCTGTTATGTTTCCTGATGATGTTATATTATTTACTCCGTATATACCTGTCGAATTTTCTCCCGTTGTTATATTTCCCGATGATGTTATATTATTTACTCCATATATGCCGAACGAATCATTTCCTCCTGTTATGTTTCCTGATGATGTTATATTGTTTTTCCCGTATATACCGACAGAATTATCTCCCGTTGTTATACTTCCGATACTTGCAATATTATTTATTCCGTATATGCCGACTGCGTTGCTTCCTCCTGTTATGTTTCCGTTATTTTTAAGCTGTATGTTATCCACTGTTGTAAGCATTCCTATACTTGGATTATTCAGGTTTGAAGCATTTCCTACTTGTATATCTCCGTTATTTTCAGCTATATAGTTACTTCCTTTTGCATATATTCCTATTGTATTTTCTCCTGAAAGCCTTATTGTCGAAGTGTTATTTATCCTTCTTGCTCCTGCACCCGTTCCGTCATACACTATACCTACTGCTTTATTTCCTGTACCTGTTATTGTTCCTGCATTTAAGACTTCGTTATTTACTCCGTCAGCCGCAAATATTCCTGTGGACTTGTTGCCCAATGTTATTGTACCGTTATTTGCTATTTTGGAGTCGGATTTACCTTATAGAGCCGTGGAGTTTTCTCCTAAAGTTATGTTACCGTTATTAGTTATTTCGGAAAATTTACCGTAAATAGCCGATGAACCTGTACCCGAAAGGTTGATTGTACCGCTGTTTATGAGCTTTATGGCGCTTACGTTAGTTGTATTCGGATTTTCCTGAGCTATTACATTTTGATTAGGTTTTGTTCCTATTATCGTAGTTCCCGCTTTTATGTCTACGGATGAGTTTGCCACGTCTATTCTGTTATATGCATCATTGGCATTGTCAAGGTTTACATTCGAGTCTACATTAAACTGACTTTTATGCAGCTTGTATATTTTATATATTGAGCTTCCTGTTATTGTAGGAGTTGATGTCCCTCCAAAGTTAGGAGTGCCGACTGCTGAACTCAAATTTACAGTTACATTGGAAGCTGCCAGCAGTGTAGACTTGTCGTTCATATTCAAAGTAAGATTTCCCATGGTATCATTAAATACATCATCGTTAAATGTATTAAGTGCGGGCATTCCTCCATTACCCTGAACATAAAATACTGTTCCGCCTTCTTTTATATCTGCTTTTACTTTTCCTGCCAGCACTATTTTCCCGTTTTTTGTAGTGTCATAATGCACATTTCCGCTTCCGTCTTTATAGAAGAAAGCATTGTTGAAAGTCAGGGCATTATTCCCTGTAACAAGATTTACTGTAGCTGTCGGACTGCCTGTTGTACCAAGGGTTACAGTACCTCCGTTGGAGTATACGTTTACAGCGCCGTCATTTGCTTCAACTTTTGTATTTTCTACGATGAGGTTTGTATTTCCTGTTCCTATATTGACAAAGTCTTTATTTCTTGATACATAAAGACCTATGGAAGATTTCCCTGCCACTTTTATACTACTGTCAGTTCCTGTTGATTTTAAATATCCTCCATCCAGAGCTGCCAATCCAACTGTTCCCTCGTTATCATTTTTTTGAGTACCGTCAAGTATCAATTTTCCTGTATTTGTAACATTTGCATTATCAGAAACAATCCCTTTTACTGCTTTTCCTGTTATTGTTATTTCTCCTGTATTAGTTACTTTTGCTCTGCTGTTATTGACATAATCTCTAACAATCTGTACACTTCCTGAAACAAGATTTTTTAATATTCCTCTTGCATAAATTCCAACTGAATCTTCTGAGTTTTTCATAGATATTTTTGCTTCATTTGTTACTAATGAAACATTACGTTCATAAACATAACTTCTACTACTTACATGTTGATCATAGTACTCTCCATTTACATAGAGAGCTGTATTTTTCTTAGTATTGTCAGCTGTAAGTTTACTATCAGGATTTTTTATATTTATATGTCCTCTTTTTATATATATTAGCTGGCTATTATCGCCAGTAGATACTATATCTACAAGCCCTTTATGCCCTGAAGGAGCATTTGGAGAAGTTCCTCCTGGATTTACCTCTTCTGCACTTGTATCTGAGGCAGAATATATAGGCTCAAATAGCATTCCAACAGAATTTTTACCGTTCATTCTTAATTTTAATATAGAAGGCAAAGTTTTATCAGGAAACTGTACCACTCTATTAGGAGTACCGTCATATCCTGTGCTTGTATCATTTTGGTCAAATACATTAACACCTCCTTCAAAATACGGATTTCCTCTATTATAATAAAATGCCATTCCTATTGAATTATCTCCATTAAATATCATAGGTTTATACAATAATATTTCTAAATTTTTATCATGAAAATATGTTTGACTCTGATCATAGTTTATTCCTGATATAATTCCTCTTGCACCTTTACCATTAAATATTATATCTCCTTTGTTTACTATTGTTGAAGCTCCTTGGTTAGCTCCAACTGTTTGCAAAGAGGCAAAAGTATCTTTTTCACCATTTAGAGTTATTTTCCCTTTTTCTCCATTTACAAAAAATAATCTTTCAGGATGTGGACCCTGATCAAAGACCACAGACGACATAATATAATTATTTTTTCCTCTTGCTGAAGTTGTTATCCTTCCTTGATTATACACACCTACATTATACCCCATTCTATTAATAGCATGTACCAATCCTACCATTACTAATTTATTTCCATCTATATTTATTTTTGTTTTTTCTGATATATTTATTGTTGTATCAGCATAAGAATAAGTTAAATCTGCATAAAATAAAAATCTACGAAAATGATATTGTTGAGGAAAACGAGGATCGGGTTCATCTTCTACAAATTCTTGCCCGCTATAATTTATTGTAACATCTTTTATATCCATTCTTTGTCCACTTGTTGTTCTCATAGCTGCATAAGCTGCATATCTTGCTGGATAACGAGTAGTTCCCCAATTTTTACCATAATCCTGTCCTTGTGTTCTACTTATATCACCTGTATAAGTATATGCTACTTCATGCAGTGAACCTCCTGAATTTGTGTTATTTACAACACCCTTAAAAGTTACTCCTTCTGTCCACATATCATAGGTATCACCTTTGGAATGAACATTTATAGTTCCTCCTATAGCACTTGTTTGAGTAATAGCTGATAAAAGTGGATAATCCCTAGAACTAGAAGTTACAATTACATGATTTGAATAATCTGGGTCATTTGGCTTTTGGCTATTTAATATAAAGGCTTCATTTCCAGTTCCACCTCTAATATTTGTTATTTTATCTACTTGAATTTGTGCTATGTCTACTCTATTTATAACAGGACTTGGTGTACTGAAACTTTTCACTCCCGGCACATCAGGTGTCGTTACTTCGGGAGTTGCAACTATTGCAGGATTTTTACTTATATTTCTCGGATTCACACTATTTCTCGGTCTTACTGTCGCTGCCAGTTCCAACGGTACGGGATAATCTGTTTCAGGTCCCGTAACTGCAAGTCCATATCTATTATTTCCTGCTCCCCTTACAGCTGTCGATGCCGAAGTCAGATCATTTATTCCTGCGTATCTTCCCATTATATCAGAATAAAACTGGCTTGTAGGTGATATATATCTGTTTATCTCATTTTCTCCCGTTTCTCTTTTAAATATATTTTCATATGGATATTTTTCGAGTTTATCTTTTCTTCCTGCGTACGATTTTCTCTGACTGTTAAACTCATATCCCATGCCGAATTGCCACGATGACCACGGAGACTTTACTACATGGTCTCCCTGTTCCATTAGTTGGATAAGTTCCAGATTTGCACTTCTTAATAACTTGTTGTTTGCTGCTCTTGTTTGTCTGAAGAGTGATTTCATTTCTCCTATTGAGGTGTTTAATTCCCTTTTTGTCTGATTTATACTTTTTTCAGTATTTTTCACTTCTGTAGATGTTACTTCCGCAAGAGACAGCATTCCCATAAGTAAAAAGCTTAATAATAAGGCTCTTGTATATTTTATGTCTTTGCATCTTTTTGCCAAAGTCCTTAAATCCTTTTCCATTCTTTTCAAATTATTACTCATTTAAAATCAACTCCTATTCTTAATCTATCATATTGATTTATCCATACAATGTTACTCTAAACTCAATGATAGAATTAAAAACCTAAATATCTTCCTTATCTTTAATTTTACCAAAAATAAAAATATTTTCAAGGAATTTTTTTTGAAATTTAGATTATTTAAAAATACGGGCTGTCTAAAATCCCATATTTACATTTGATAAAAATTATAGTACAATAGGAACGGTTTTTTTATGAAAGGAGAGAATTATGACTGAAAAGAATTTAAAAATTTTGGGGTGGATAGGAACGTTTCTCTCAGTATTGATGTATGTTTCATATATCCCTCAGATAATGGGAAATCTGAGTGGAAACAAAACCCCTTTTCTACAACCTTTAGCTGCCGCAATAAACTGTACAATATGGACAAGTTACGGATTACTGAAAGAGAAAAAAGATTTGCCTCTCTCAGCAGCAAATCTGCCGGGGATTATTTTTGGATTATTAGCGACAATAACTGCATTTTGATAATTTTGTAAATTATACTATGTTATTGTTAATGGTAGACTTGTATATTATTCTCAATAGTAAATTACATGTACTGCCTTGTTTTTTTATTTCGGAAACCACATTATAACTTTACTATCAACACTTGAATAGTCGGGAAATAAAATAATTAATAACTTATAAAATTATAAAAAACAAAAAGGCTGTTTCAAAAGAAAAACTTAAAATAAAATATATAAAAAAATATATTTTTTATATATTTTATTTTTCCATTTTTGAAATAGCCTCTTTTAATATTCATCACAATAATTTTATTTTATTTTCCATGTTCCCGGTGCAAACAGTATAAGCATAGGATAAATTTCCAGTCTACCTGCGAGCATTCCGAAACTCAACACCGATTTGGAAAAATCACTGTATTCGGCAAAACTGAAAGCAGGTCCTACTTTTCCCAAGCCGGGACCTATATTATTAAACGTGGCGGCAACAGCACTAAAAGCCGTGAGAAAATCTTCAGAATTTACAGATATTATAAGCAGCATAGCCGTAAATAAAATCATATAAACTATAAAATATGCCGCTACACTTTTCTGAATTTTTATGTCAAGAGGCTTGTTTTCGTATTTCACGGTAACTACTCTATGAGGACTTATCATCTGTTTCACTTCCGAAACGAACATTTTTCCCATCATAACGACTCTCGATATTTTCAGTCCTCCAGCCGTAGAACCTGCACAGGCTCCAAAAAACATCAGTATCAGCAGTATTGTCTGAGAAAATACGGGCCATTTTCCAAAATCTGCCGTAGAATATCCCGTAGTCGTCATTACCGAAGATACTGAAAAAAAAGCATCTCTAAAACATTGCCATAGGGATTTATAAGTCGAAATTATATTTATCATTATAAGCGCCGTGCTTAAAAAGACGATTATAAGATAGTATTTCAACTCCTCATTGGCAAGAGCTTCTTTTGCTTTTTTTATAAGTATAAAATAATATATATTAAAATTCACTCCGAAAACGAGCATTCCAACTGCCAGAACCATTTCCACATAGGCACTGTGATAAGGCAGTATACTTCCGTTTCTTACTCCGAATCCCCCCGTTCCTGCCGTTCCGAATGCCAGTAATGACGACTCGAACAGATTTAGTCCTCCGAACATAAGTAAAATGATAATAGCTATCGTCATTACAACATATATTTTATAAAGTACTCTCGCAGTTGTAGAAAGTTTTGATACCAGTTTCCCGAATGTAGGTCCGGGTACTTCAGCTTTCATAACATGTACCGAACTGGGTGAATTTTTAGGAAATATTGCAAGTGCCAGAACTAATACTCCCATTCCTCCTACAAAGTGTGTAAAGCTTCTCCAAAATAAATTTGAATGGCTTATTTTAGAAAGGTCGGTTATTATACTCGACCCTGTAGTAGTAAATCCGCTCACCGTTTCAAAAAACGCGTCAATAAAAGACGGTATCTCCTTTGTCATAACAAAAGGTAATGCCCCGAAAGCCGAAAGCAGTATCCACGATAACGAAACTATAACGAAGCCCTCTCTTCCTTGGATTTCAGTATTTTCAGGCATTTTTCCTGAAAGTATGAAGCCCAATATGACAAGTATCATTATTATTGCGAAATAAGAAAACTTGTAATTCCATGCTTCTTTGTAAATAAAACTGATTAATAAAGGCAGAACCATTAATCCTGCTTCAAGCAGAAGTATTCTTCCCACTATAAAACCTATCATTTTTTTGTTCATATTTTTTCTCCTATTCCCCCTACCGCTATTCTAAAATATCGTCGATGTCTTCTATCGTTTTCTTGAGAGTTATGACCATAACCTTGTCTTTCGGCTGAATTATATCATCTCCGCCCGGATATATGAGGGCTTCTTCCCTCAAAATACAAACTATCAAGAGATTTGGAATTACTTTCAAATCTTTTATCGGGATACCGATTATCTTGCTTTGAGGACTTACTTCAAATACTATAGCCTCTATCCTGTTATCTACAAGTCTATGCAGAGTATTCATTTTCGAGCCTTTGGCATTTATCTTGGAACGAACTACCCTTATAATTATGTCAGCTATTACTTTCTTAGGTACGATAATCGAATCCAGACCCTTTTCTTCCAAAATCGGCAATAACAGGGTTCTGTTCATTTTAGTTATAATTTTCCCCTCATTTACGGATTCTGCAAACATTGAGATTACAATATTTTCTTCATCTTTTTCCGTCAATGCTAAAACAGCGTCATAATTTCTAATCCCCTCATTTAATAAAAACTCCTGATCTGTTTCATCTCCGTTTACTACTATTGCATTTGGATAACATTGACTAAGTTTTTCAGCCTTTTCTCTGTCGGATTCTATTATTTTTATCTGTTTTCTTATTTTTACGAGTCTTTCGGTCAAATAATGGGAAATAGTCCCTCCACCTATAATCATAGCCGAATTTATATTTTTATGCTTATATCCCATTTCATTGTAAAATTTCATTATCGCATCACTTGTCCCTGTAACGTATATGCTGTCATCTTCTTCAAGAATGAAATTTCCTGACGGAATAAACACTTCTTCCCCTCTTTTTACTATAAATACTATTACTTTTTCGGATGACACTTTGTCAAGGTCTTTCAGCATTATCCCTTTCAGGCTGCTTTCACCTGTTATTTCCAACTCAAGTATATTGGCTCTGTTTGAAAAAATACTGTCCACACTTACGGCATTGGGAAATTTCAGTTTATTTATTATACTTTTGGCAGCTTCTTCTTCGGGATTTATCATCATTGATATTCCCAATCCTTCTCTTACAAATTTAGTATTTGCAGTGTATTCAGGGTTTCTTACTCTGGCAATGGTATACTTCGCACCTATTTTCTGGGCAATGATACAGGAAATAATATTCAGTTCGTCGGCTTCAGTTACCGCTATAAAAACATCGGCTTTATCGGCTCCCGCTTCGATAAGATTTTCATAAGATGCTCCGTTTCCTACGAGCCCCGTTATATCGTTAGTGTCTATTATCTTATTTAATATTTCCTCTCTTTTTTCAATGAGAATGACATCATTCCCCTCCTGAGATAATTCGGTACAGAGAGACTCTCCTACCACTCCTGCCCCTACTATTACTATTTTCATATATACCTTCTTTCTTCTATTTTTTTTATACTTTTTCTATATTTTTTTCTATATTAAAGTTAGATTTTTACTCTCTTTAACTTTTTCTTTTTTTATTCTGACATACGTATTATATTTTATTTTCGCTTCATATACAAGCATTATTTTTATATTTTTTCAGATTTTTTATATTTTTTCAGATTTTGACTTTTTTACTTTCTTTTTAGCATTATACGAGGCTGTCTATAAGTTAAAAACAAATTCTCTGACATAAAATGATATATTTTAAATAATTGAAGAAATACTATAAGAATTGAGAAATACTATTTTCATTGATTTTATAAAAATAATAGAATGTATATAACTTATGGTTAAGATATTTTCCCACCTTATGAGATAGTCTTAAATTTATATATTGTACTATTTTTGTGCTATTTTAGTACTCAAAAAAATAGTCAATATTGACTATTTTTGCCAATTGACTATTTTATGATTTTTTTCATTTTTACTCTTCTTTGACTGTATAGGACTACAATAGCTTTAAAGATATTAATCATACAGCTTTAGAGCCATTTTTTGAAAGTATCTATTTTTTTTCTTCCCAAATAATTTCATCACCATCAACAAATCTCATGCATTTTTTATCACCCTGATAATCAAGACATTTATATGGATCTTTAACAAAACAACTTGTTAACAATATTGACAAAATAAATAATATTAGGATTTTTTTCATTTTTACTCCTTTTACTATATAGCTTCAAAATAGCTCCAAAGATATTGATTATACAACTTCAAGTCTATTGACTATATAATTCAAAGCTTTTGATCATATAGCTTCAAAGCTATACAATTTTGAAACTATTGGCTATACAGCTTTAAAGATATTTTTTGAAAGTATATTTATATACTGTTATTCCCAAACGTATTCTTGACCATCATAAAATCTTATACATTTTTTATCACCCTGATAATCAAGACATTTATTTGGATTTACAGCAACACAACTTATTAATAACATCGCCAAAATAAATAATATTATTATTTTTTTCATTTTTACTCCTTTTACTATATAGCTTCAAAATAGCTCCAAAGATATTGATTATACAACTTCAAGTCTATTGACTATATAATTCAAAGCTTTTGACCATATAGCTTCAAAGCTATACAATTTTGAAACTATCAACTATACAGCTTTAAAGATATTTTTTGAAAGTATATTTATATATTGTTATTCCCAAACGTATTCTTCACCGTCATAAAATCTTATACATTTTTTATCACCCTGATAATCAAGACATTTATATGAATTTGAAACAAAACAACTTGTTAACAATATTGTTAAAATAATTAATATTAGGATTTTTTTCATTTTCATTCTCCTTTGACTATATAATTTTAGATTATCTTGTAAATGATTTTTCCGATGTTTTTTTATCTATATATTTTCCGTCTTTATATACTTCATTAAATCTCGGTTCTATTTCCTTAGCATATTTTTGCAGTTCTTCTATTCTTTCTATCGTCTTTTCATTATTAGGATAATGCTGTACAAAATTGAGCGCAATACTATTTCCATATCTTTCTTTTATTAATTCTTCCCTTTTTGTATTATACTCTACAGGAATTGCAAGAGTGTTGGAAGTTTTATACGCACCTCTTCCATGTGTACCTACTTTAAATTTTAATATATGAAATTCTGTTCCTTCGATTTTTTCAACAGTAGTCAATGTCGCATTTCCATTACCCGGTACAATGGTCATAAATTTATAGTTATTTATAAATTTTCCGGGATTAGTATCGGGAGCAGAATCTATCATTAGACATCTTAGGTCAAGATGAGAAGCCGAATGCATTGCTTCCCCTCCTCCTTTCGAATGTCCGTTTACATCAGTCAATGTCTGATAGCCGTTATGTTCAGTCTTGTATTTCTCTTTTATTCTTTTAGCAAACTCCAATGCAGCTTCCTGATTTCCGGATGTCATAACTGCCGAAGCAACATTATTTGCCCAGTCTTTTCTTGTATATTTACCATTTTCTCCTTTTTCAATGTATTCTTTCAATATTTCATTACCTTCAAAATCTTTTAATTCTTTTGGGCTGTCTTTATCAAATATATGACCAGGATCCTGACTTGCTCCAAATATTATTTCTACGTTTTTTGTTCTCCTGTTTCCTATTACCAATGCTGACATTCCTGTTTTTGTATCAATATGTGGATCTTCCAATATCTCGTAATTTTTAAAAAATTTTTTTAAATCTCTATCTCTTTCATTAAATTTACCATATCTTAAATCAGTAAATAATTCCATACTTTCAGTCGAATTGTTAAATCTTTGCATCACTGCTATTTTAGCATCTATATCACGGGAATCAAAGTTTTTCAATGTCTTTATAGCCATATCGATATTTTCCCCGTTTAGCGTTCTTTCCCTTGCTTCCGCTTTTACTACGGCGTCATCAGGACTTTTCCAGTCGTAAGTAGCATGTCCTACAGTAAAGTTAGCCCTTACAAGGGGGACTACAGGTTCGCCTTTTTTCCTGTCCATAACAAAATCTTCTCTTCTTTTGTCTAAATCTTTTGTTTTTTCTATTTCATCAATTATTTTGTAAATTCTTTCAGGATTTGTTGTGAAATTTTTTGGATTATAATACTTATAATCATCAGGTTTTGCATTTTTTTCCCTTTCATAATTCAACTCCTGTTCATAAACCATTCTTTTTGCATCTCTAAGATTCATAATATACCACTCCCTTATAAAATGTATTTTTATTATATTGTATAATGTAATACATAAGTTTGTCAAATTTCAGCAAAATCTACTCTAAATATTGATAACACTAACTTCCTCGTCCAAATAGCGTGCTATATTTTTCGCAAAATATGTTATTACCGCATTTGCTCCTGCCCTTTTGAAAGCATACATCTGTTCCATAACTATATTTTTCTCATTTATCCAGCCATTAATCGCAGCAGCTTTCACCATGGAGTACTCTCCTGAAACACTGTAAGCTATGACAGGTACATCAAAAGTTTCCTTTACTTTGGAAAGTATGTCCAGATAAGCTAACGCAGGCTTCACTATTACCATATCTGCTCCCTGCTCCAGATCCGCTCTCACTTCGCTCATAGCGTCTCCGACATATCTGAAATCCATTTGATAAGATTTTCTGTCTCCAAATTTTGGAGCCGAATCCGCCGCATCTCTAAAAGGTCCGTAAAAAGAAGACGAATATTTTACCGAATAGGACATAATCGGGATATTGCTAAAATTATTTTCAGCCAAAATTCGGGATATTTTTTCCACTCTCCCGTCCATCATATCTGACGGAGCGATTATATCCGCTCCCGCTTTTGCGTAAGACAGTGCTATTTTCGCAAGCACTTCGAGAGTTTCATCATTTTTTACATATCCTTTTTCATCGAGTATTCCGCAATGTCCGTGGCTTGTATATTCACAGCAGCACACATCTCCGATAATCAAAAAATTGGGATATTTTTTCTTTATATATCTGATTGCTTTCTGGATTATACCATTTTCATTGTAACTTTCTGTAGCGTATTCATCTTTATGCTTCGGTATTCCGAATAATAATATTGAATTTATTCCGAGTTTTACAAGCTCTTCCAACTCTTCATCAATTCTGTCAATGGAATATCTGAATATCCCGGGCATTGAGCTGATTTCATTTTTTATATTTTCTCCTTCTTCTATAAAAATAGGATAAATCAAATCACTCTTTTCAATATATACATCTTTTACTAAATTTCTTATTGCACTGTTATTTCTCAATTTTCTATGTCTTTTATACATTTCAAACACCTTTTTTATATTTTTTAATAGTTAATTTTTGAAATCTCGTCTATAACCTGCTGCACTCTCCCTTTTAGTGCCTTAGATCTCCTACAGCTTTTTCCGTATGAACCTATCCCGATTTGAAATTCATCATTTTTCACTATTGCTGCAAACATTGAGTTCATCTCGGTTTTTGAGGAAACATTGTTCACAAGGATATTTTCATTCATACATATATGGGCTATTTTATTATTCAGCTCAATATCATCCGTAGCGGCTACTACCATAAAATAATTTTTCACAAGTCCTTTTATTTCATCTTCATTATGGGACACATTCTGATTGACTGTTTTTATATCTTTATCTTTCAATAATTCTTCTTCAGTAATCTTTTCAGAATATACGGTAATTTTTGCTCCATATTCCTTCAAAGTCTGAGCCTTTCTTGTACCTGTTTTCCCTCCCCCTATGATTAATATTTCTTTATTCTCAACATCTACAAATATTGGAAAAAACATAATTCACCTCTTTTTTTATTAAATTTTCATTTTTATAGTTTGTATATACATTATAATAGTTATTAAAACTTTTTGCAACTGTTATTTTTATATCATTATTATCTAAAATTTCTCATTCTTTACGATTTATTACTTTTTTCAAATTTCTTAAATTTCTCTAATTTTTTAAATTTCTTAAATTTTTATTTTTTTAATTTTTTATATTAAGCTTTTTATAATTACTGATTTTATTATTTTTCTGTATTTTTATTTTCCGATTTATTATTTTTTACCGAAAATATATTCTGTTATCTCATTGACACATTTTTCCTCATCCGTATTCTGAAAAGTCTTTTCAAAATCTTTATGTTTCGTAGTGTAGACTTTGTCATAATATTTTTCAATCAGATTTTTTATAGCGATCTCATATTCTTCTTCTTCTATATTTTTTACATATTCATTTACCTGTTTTTCACCTATATATCTTTCAAGGCTTTTAAGTGCTTTAATTATTTCTTCTTTCGTATATCCGTCTTTGAGATAATCTTCTTTTATAATTTCTATTCTTTTTTTCAGCTCTGTTTCTATGAGTAATTTTCTCGAATTTATTATTTTTCTGTATAAATACTCGGGCATAATAATATTCCCTATCCTCTTACTTTCTCCTTCAACAATGATTTTTCCTGTCCGAAATGACAGAAAACTGTTAAATACATTGGATTCAAAAAATTTCTGGGAATACTTTTCTCCCAGCCCGATACTTCCCAGTAATGAACCTCTATGATTGGCACATTTTTCAAGGTCGAGTACATCATATCCTTTTTTTTCGAGAACTTTTAGTATCTTTGTCTTTCCTGAACCTGTTTTTCCATATAAAGTTATAAATTCAGCATTTTCAATTATTTCAGGCAGTTTTTCATTTAAGTATTGTCTGTATCCTTTATATCCTTTCAGCAATTTCACTACAGGCAAGGAAAATTCCTTAAAAAGAGAGACTACTGTCGACGACCTCATCCCTCCCCTTGCACAATATACAACCAATTCACTGTTCTTTTCTACATGTTTATCCATTTCCATATATATGTCATATACTTTTGGTCCTACTGTTTTCAACGCTTCTTTTATAGCCTCTTTTTTCCCCTGCTCCTTATACATTGTTCCTATTTTTTCTCTTTCACTGTCAGAAAAAACGGGAATGTTTATAGCTTCGGGTATATGGGCTTCTTTATATTCTTTAGGACTTCTCACGTCTATAAATACGAGCTTTTTATTTTTTTTCAATAAATCTTCATAACTTTGAGCAATAATCATCTTTATTTTCCTCCAAAAAATTTCTCCTTTTAAAATCTCCTCCCCTTTAGATTTTATTCATTAATTTCCTAATTTTATTTTTTCTTCTAAATTCTGTTTATATAGTCAAAATAGGTAAATCCGTCTTTCAGTATACACATTTTTGTTATGGAGCCGTTGTCTATCTTTATTTTCCAATATCCGTCGAGATTTCCGTACAAATAATAGCTTATCACCGTTTTTATAACTCCCGCATGGGATACGATTATTATCGTTTTATTTTTATATTTCTCAATTAGTTGCTCCAATTTTTCGATTACTCTTTTCATAAGCTCTTTCAAGCTTTCTCCTTGCGGCACTTTGAAGTTTTTCCAGTCTTTTTCCATTTTTTTTGCCTCTTCGGGAAATTCATTCTTTATCTGTTCATAAGTTTTTCCTTCAAATATTCCAAAATTTAATTCTCTAAAGGAACTGTCTGCTATTTTTTTTATATTTTCATTTATTTTCAAAGTATTCATACTTTCCATACATCTTTTCAAATCACTGAAAAAGACAATATGAATATCTTTTTCAAAGTATTTGAGTAATTTTCGTGTTTTTTGCAGCTGATTTTTCCCTACTTCGTTCAATTCAGGGTCTAAATGTCCAAAATAGAGATTTGCCTTATTCATATCTGTTTCACCATGTCTTATAAATATAATATTCGTCTGTCCTGTTTTCATTTTAATACCACTCCTGCCAGTAAAACCAAAATCGACGTCAATTCAAGGGACGCTCCCATAGTATCTCCTGTTATTCCTCCTATTTTTCTTTTTACACCTTTCATCAGGAGAAGTATGAATAATATAGCAAAAATCAATATTATCAAGCCTTTCGCTTTTAATATTATGAAAGATAAAATCATTGTTATTATAATTGAAATGACAG
Organism: Pseudoleptotrichia sp.; assembly: GCF_057270515.1. Lineage (NCBI taxonomy): Bacteria > Fusobacteriati > Fusobacteriota > Fusobacteriia > Fusobacteriales > Leptotrichiaceae > Pseudoleptotrichia > Pseudoleptotrichia sp. The sequence continues at coordinate 72,385 of NZ_DBHIXS010000009.1, forward strand.
CTTCCTTTTTACCATTTTTCCCAATTATCCCATTACTCATACCGTTTTTTCTCGCATATTCTCCAAGTCCTGCATTTATCGATGTAGACAGCCTTGAAATTACAGGATAGAGAATTATATATTCAGGTCTTATTTCTGAAAGCAGTATCACTTTTGTCATAAAATATAGTATCAATGCCACTGCTCCATTTGTTCCTACTCTCGAATCTTTCATAATCTCCAGTATTTTTTCTTTTTCAGCATAGCTGAACAGTCCGTCGGCAGTATCTGCAAGTCCGTCAATATGAATAAGTCCTGTTATGAATATTTCTGCTATTATTATAATCATAGCTGCAATTTGTCTATTTACGGTTATCTTTCCTGCCAAAATATTTATTCCGTAAAGGAAAATCCCTATTATCGCACCTACTAACGGAAAATATTTTATTGATTTTCCCAGTTTTTCCTCATCATATTCGACATTTACAAAAACAGGTATCCTCGTCATAAACTGTATCAAAATTATAAGCTGTTTTATCATTTTACTCCCTTTTTATTTTATCTGATCTATATTTTATATTTCTTATATTTCGTTATTTTTTTTCTCATCTGCTTCTTCATTAGTTATATTTTTTATTTTCTATGTTTTTTCGTATTATTTATATTCTTTTTTATATTCTTTGCTAATTCCATTTTTAGTATTTCTGTTATTTTTCTATATTTATTATACTTACAAGGCTATCTTTCAGCTTTTTCAATTTTTCTGAAAGTTTTACTCTTTTTATTTTTTCTTTTTCGTTGTATATTTTCTTTAAATATGACAGATTACTGTCATAATATTTTTTTGTTTCTCCCAACTCTAATAATCGACAGTTTTCCTCATTTTTTTCTCCGTCTATTATATAATCGACAGTTAATTTTCTAATATTATTTCCTTTTTTAGACTGCTCCTCTCTTTTATATTGTTCCCTTTCAAGTATATTATCTTCATTTATCAAAAATTTTTGTCCAGTTTCTTCTCCTTTATACTGTTCTTTTTCAAGAATTATAATATCTGAAAAATCATTATTTTTATAGACTCTATATATTTTTTTATCTCCGGGTAAGGACATTTTCTGTTTATCATCAGAGATTTTCATTACATCATTTCCATTTATTACAGACATTTTATAAACCGTACTGATTTCTTTTTCAGGCAATGCTATCGAGTCGCCAACTCCGAATGTGTCAACTTCCGCTCCATTTTCTATCAGTTTTCTTATCTTTTTTTCATTAAGACTGCCCGTCAATATTATTTTTGCATTATAAAATCCATTTTCATTCAATATTCTTCTGCATTTTTTTGACAGTTCTTCCAGATTTCCCGAATCTATTCTAATTCCGTATGTTCCTTTATATTCATCATTTATATTGTTATTTTTGAATGCATTTACCGCATTTAGTATACCGCTTTTTAATGTATTATAAGTATCCACCAACATTATTAAAGGTTGCTTTTCATTTTTATATTTTTTTATAAACATATCAAAGGCCTTATATTCGGAATTTTTCTCCATACCGAAACTTTGAATAAATCCATGTGTCATAGTCCCTATACTTTTCAAATTTTGAAAATATTCTCCCATTATATTTGAATGGGATATACAGCCTGCTATATAGGCAGCTTTTGTCATAGCCATTGAGGCTTCAAACCCTGGCACTCTTCTTGTTCCGAAAAACAATACTCCTTTATTTTCAGCTGCCTGTACAATTTTAGAAGTAACAGTCGCTGTGAGTATCTGATAATTGAGTATATTTAAAATAGGTGTTTCCAGTATTTTCCCTTGAATTAGCGGAGCCGTAATGGTAAGAACAGGTTCATTGGAAAAAACAATTTCTCCGTCTCTTACACCTTTTATCGAGCCTGTAAATTTTATATTGGCAATATATTCTATAAAATCATTATCATCAAATATTTCTGACAAATATTTTTTTCTATCTTTATAAGAAGTATTGTTGAGTATGTCTATCAGTTCGAGTACATCGGATATTCCATATACTACCGCATAATCATTTTCTTTTTCTGTCCGCAGAAATACATCAAAAACAGCTGTCTGATTTTGCATATTATTTTTCAGATATATCTCACTTTCAGTATACTGATATCTATCTGAATTTAAAAATTTGAAAAATTTATCCATAGTAACCTCATTTTGTATTTTTTTATATTATCGCACATTTTCATTTTATTTAAAAGGGAAAATTCAGAAGAAAGTTTGGAACAGAAGAAAGTTTAAAATTCAAAAAATAAAATGACAAGAGGAAAAAGAGCAAATTTTCAGAAATTCATTTGAATTTTTATGATATTATTGATTTTTCTTATTTTTTAAGATATAATATGTTAATAAAAAATAAAACTTTATAAATGAAAAGGGCAACTATGTCAAAAAATATTGATGATGATGATGTAATAAACAATTTTCTGTATATGCTTGAAGATTCCAAAAAGCCTATTACTCAGGTAAAAGTCAAAAAAAATTTACCGCCTATACCGAGGTCTTATGAACCAAAAAGCGACGGTATACATCTTAAAGTTATAAAGAGATATAAACTATACGATGAATTTGCAAAACCTTATGACTTAACTAATAAAGGCTTCCCTTTAGGAAAAGAAACAGGAACACCTTATAGTATGTCTGACGGATATAAAAGTGTTGCTTTGGTTGATAGAGTATTTGAAAATGAAAAAGAAGCAATGCAATTTATTAGAAGAATAGTCATGCAAAAAGCATCGGAGAAAGTAAGATGAAAAAGAAATTCACTATTACTGATATAATTTTTTTATTTCCATTTATTATAGGTCTTGGAATAGGGTTTTCATATTTTATATACGGCATTATAGATGACAATTATAAAAAAAATGAATATCTTAGAATGGACAAAGTACACTTTTTAGAGAGAGAAGATCCTCCCATTATAGAATACAATCCAGATGTTATACTTAGAAATAATAAAATGGAAAGAGAATATATGAATGCAACTGAAGAAGAAAGAAAAAATAAAAGTGACGGTATATGTGGATTAGTATCTAAAATAGCTCTGGTCGGAGATTATTATGTAGGATATATTACAGGTGAGAAAGACATAAATTGCAAAGGCTATTTCTATATGAAAAAAGGAAGAAAGTCTTCCGATTATCGCCTAAATCTTACCGAAAATGATATAGAGCAGAAATTTGGTAAAAATATAAAATATATAAATCCGTCTAAATTTGTTGATAAATACGGTAAAGGTGGAAATTATGATACAAATTTTATAGATTTAATAACTATAAGTGTTATTTTAACATTATTTTGCTTTATTGTGCTTTGGGTAGTATTTCGCATTTGTGAGCTGACTATTTTAGGCATTATATTCATTATTAATAAAATCAGAAAATAATCATAGAGAAGCTGAAAAGAATAAAATAAAAGAAAATTATTAATCTTTACAAAAATATTTTTATGAAAAATAGTGAAAAGAATAAGATTGAAGAGAAAAATTAATCTCTATAAAAAATGTTTTTGTAAAAAAATAGCATTTATAAAATTATCAAATTAATAAATGCTATTTTTTATTTAAACCATTAAGGAAGTTTTCTTGTATTGAATTATTTCTATTTACAAGTATCCTGCCAGTTTGCAGGGTAAATCACATATAGAAATCTTGCAAAATTAGGAGCACTGAATTTTATTTTTGACCCTTTAGGGATTAAAATGGCGTCTCCTCTGTTTCCCGTAACTTTACGTCCGTCTATTATGATTTCTAGAGTACCGTCTATGACATAATCTATTTCATCATAATTCAGCTCCCAGTCAAAAGCAGATTCTTCCATTTCCATTACTCCGCAGCTCAATCTTCCGCTTTCTTCTATTGTAAATACATCAGTTAAAAATACTTTATCGTTAGGATTTCCTGTATCAAACCTTTCAGGTTTTACTGAAGGTATTTTGACAACTCCTACTCCACTTTTATCGATAAATTTTTCAAATCCTCCGACTTTTCTGTTCAGCTCTTCCTGCACTACTTTTCTAAGTATTTTTTCCAATGTTTCTCTGTCCAAGTTTTTTAAATCCATCGTTTTTTCCTCCAAAATTTTTAATTAATTTTCAGGAACGAATAATCCTGTTTCTTCACTTCTCGTTTGGATTAATGCTCTCTTATCTTTTGCAAGGTTGTCGAGTTTTCCTTTTCTTTTCATAAGAAGCAGAATTTTTGTACCTTTGTACTCGGAAAGCATATTAAAGTCTCCTTCACTGTCCCCAGCTACTAAAATAGGATCTTTCCCTCCATGTTTAGGTTTCAGGAATTTATTTATTATTTCAACTTTTCCTTTAGTCTGTGTCTGAGGGTAACCGTGTTTATATTCGGCTTTGTATTTATTTCCGTTCATTTCAAGTCTCATTCCGTAAACACTGTCAGCACTTAAATTATATCCGTAAGATTTATCATTTGCGAATACTTTTACTATATCTTCGAGGGAAGCTGAAACTATATATACTTTTATTCCATTTTTTTCAAATTCGTGGAACAGATTTGCAGTTTCAGATTGTACTCTTAACCCGCTTTTATATTGATGACTTACTTTTCCCGCTTCTCCTGTAAGTTTATCACTTGATTCAATGACATATTTTCCGAGTTTATTTCCTATTCCAAAGTCATTAGCTTCTTTGGCTAATTTCTGCACTTCCGCTACACTCATATTGTCAAACAGGTAAAGAACCCAAGGATAAGCTACATCATGAGAAAAACTTCCTCCTATAGCTTCATAAAGAAATGCAAGTTTTCCTCTAAAATCTTTAAATTCTTCTGTTGCTTTAATTTTTTCCAAAGACATTTTCTGATTTTTTATATAGTTTTCATAAAGGAAAGCATATCTCTTGTCAAGGTCATTTGCTATTTTTGTGATGTTGATAGGCTGACCTTTCACATTTTCATATCCTTTTGCGAAATTATCCAAAGGAATATCTTTTCTGATTGCTTTGGAAAATTCTTCAGGAGTTGCTTTAAATTTGAGATTATCTATTTGGTATCTGAATAAATTTTCCTGAGTATCCTGATAGATAGATGTATAATCCCAGTCAAAAACTACGTAATTACCTTTATTTTTATTTTCATCTATCAATTTTGACAAAGCTTCCCTGTTCTTAGGAACCCATCTCAATTCGTCAAGATTGGCAGCTGAAAGGCTTAAAGCCACTAATAAAAACAAAAATAGTCCTGTTATTTTATTTATATTGGATTTCACTTCTTCCTCCTTAGTAAGATTATATGATTTTTTTACTCTGCTGTTTCTTTTTTCTTTCCAAATAGAAATTTCGCAACAAATATTGCAGTTATCCCTGCTACTAATTTTCCTACTATCATGGGGAATACCATAGCTTTATATTGCCCATTTGCATATCCCGCAGTAAATCCTAAATGGTCTCCGAATACAAATGCAGCACTTACCGCAAAAGCTATGTTCATTACTTTACCATTTTCATCCATATCTTTCAATATACCGAACATAGGTATGTTATTTGCCAATGTGGCAACAAACCCGGCTGCTCCTGCTTCGTTCATTCCTAAACTTTTTCCTATGGCAGTCAAAGGTTTCTGGAATACTTTAGTTATAAAGTGTACCAGCGGGAATGCTCCTGCAAGGACGATAGCTATTCCTCCTACTACATTGATTCCCTCATCTATCGGGTCCATTCCCGGAATAACTACTATTCCTGTCAATTTTTCAACAATTGAAGCAATCAGTCCTATTGTTATGACAACTACTACTATTTGACCGAATACTGCAAATCCTTTAGTCATTTTTTCAGGTATTTTCCATAATCCTAAACAAATCAGCACTGCAAAGATTATTATAGGGATTAAGTTTCTAAGTACCACACCGATAGGGAACCCTGCCGCAATTCCTCCGGCAAGACATCCTAAAGGAATAGTTGTTATACCTGATAATATCCCTTTTGCTAAAAACGGATTATCTTCTTTTTCTATAATTCCCAATGCAACAGGAATTGTAAATACTATAGTAGGTCCCATCATTGACCCTAAAATAAACGCCGCAAAAAGTCCTGATTGAGGGTCTTTCGCCATACTTAACGCAAGAGGAGCTCCTCCCATATCATTTGCTAATAATGTTGTAGCAAACATTGACGGGTCTGCTCCAAGCATACTATATACAGGTCCTACAATAGGTGTCAATATTTTACCTAAAACCGGTGCCAATGAAATAATTCCGACCATTGCAACTGCAAGAGAACCCATTGCCATAATTCCTTCTTCAAATTTTTCACCGTAACCGAATTTATTTCCGATACACTTATCTATTCCACCTATTACCATGAATATGACCATAATATAGATGATAATTTCGTTAATACTCATTTTTCCTCCTAAACTGTTTTTTGTAAAATTTCAATTAATAACTTAACGGATTATCCGCAACAGCTTTTACTGCTTCAGCGAAAGCATCACATGCAGCTTTACATGCAGACTGGCTTCCAGTCAAAAGTCCTCCACCGAAGTTTGTTTCTGAAGGCGGTCCATAGAACGCAACTAATCTCACATCAGCAGATTTTAATGCCACATCCAATGCGTACATTGCTTCTAACGGAGGTGCTATTAAATAAGCCAAAGATTCTCCTTCTTCAATTCCTGCTGTTTTCGACAAATAAGTTCCTGTTCTTGATATGCAGTGAGCATAATAAGCTATACTGTCATCATCGTTAGCACTTATGAATGCTCCTTCATTTTCAATGAAGTCAACTGCTGCTGCCAGCCCGCTTTTTACTTCTGCCGGAGTAGGCCCTGACAATATACCTATTACTTCCCCTGCCAATTTTGTATTTGCATTTGCAGCTCCACCATAGAATGATTTTCCGTAAGCTACTTCAACAACCGCTTTTTTTGTAGCTTCATCTAATGCAGTATATGTAACATCATCACAATCTGCCGTTAAGATTCCTATACTTCTGTGTCCTTCAGGCAAACTCAGTTCTTTTGCCATATCACTATCGATATTTGGGATTAATTTTACAGCTAATACGCTGGCTTTTAGTCTATCACCTTTCATTTTTTCCTCCTAAAGATTTTAATTTTTGTATTTATATTCAACTATAATTTCAAGTCCTGTCCACTTGCTTTTGCATCAAGTATTTTCTTAACTAATGTAGCAACATGGGCTCCTGCTTCTGATGAAGGAGTTCCGTCCTTGTGAATGTTTGATACAACAGTTCTTTTTGCTTCGGATATTCCCGGTCTTGCTTTATAAGTAATGTAGGCACTCATACTTTCAGCAGTTGTAAGTCCCGGTCTTTCTCCTATAAGCATACATACTACATCGGCATTCAATATTTCTCCGACATGGTCTCCTGCTCCGACTCTTCCGTATTTTATAAAGAAAGTATTTCCTGTTTCAATTCCGTATCCTTTAAGCCCATTTAACAATGCAGGTATTATATTTTTGGCATTTGCTTCTACAGCAGTTGAGCTTAGCCCGTCGGAAAGTAATATTTGTACTGTAGGATTTTTCTTACATTTTTCTTCTATTATTTTTATACCCTCGGGAGAGATTTTTCTTCCCAAGTCAGGTCTTGTTATATACTGGTCTCTGCTTTCGCATTCAGTAGTAACTTCAAACAGTCCCAATTCATCAAGAAATTCAGTAGGAACATCGTTAAATACCGCGTCCTGTGCGGCAGCATGGTCCGCTCTCAATCTTAGCAATACTTCTGTTTTCATTCTTGTTCCTGCCCTACCGATACCAAGTCTTGCAGATGTTTTCTGTTTCAGTTTCATATATTCTTCCCTGTCTTCAGGACTGTTTACTAACATCTGGTCTTTGATATTTATTTGTCCAATATCTCTTACTTCTCCGTTTACTATATGCGGATTTTCACGTGTTTCTTCACTCTTTGTTGAAGAAGCTGCATTACTATAGTTTGTACTATTTGCTGATGTTGTGTTTGCTCCTGTAGATACAGGCGTTTCACTGGTTTTCATTTCACCTATTATTTTTTCGATTACGTCTTTTAGTTCTCTTTCTGATAACATTGATTTATCCTCCCTATTTTAAGAAAATTGAAGCATCTCCCGCTCTATCTGTAAGTTTTCCGTCTTTCATTATACCCATTTTTTCCAACCACTTTTCAAAAGGTCTTATAGGTCTTCTGTCGCACAGCTGTCTTAATGTCGCGTCATCATGATAAGAAGATGTCTGATAGTTCAGCATGATGTCGTCTCCCGCAGGTATAGCCATAAAGTAGTTACATCCTGCTACTGTCAGCAATACTTTCAGGTTTTCTATATCATTCTGGTCTGTTTTCATATGGTTAGTGTAACATGCGTCAACTCCCATTGATATCCCTGTCAGTTTACCCATAAAGTGGTCTTCAAGACCTGCTCTTATTACCTGTTTACTGTTATATAAATATTCAGGTCCGATAAATCCTACAACTGTATTTACAATGAAAGGGTCAAATCTTTTAGCAAAACCGTAACATCTTGCTTCCATTGTAACCTGATCGCAACCGTGGTGAGCGTCTGATGATAATTCCGAGCCTTGTCCTGTTTCAAAGTACATTACGTTAGGTCCTGTAGCCGTACCGTGTTTCAGTGCCAAATCTTTTGCTTCCTGTATCATACTTCCTGTTATTCCGAAAGCTTCATTTCCTTTTTCAGACCCTGCTATACTTTGGAAAATCAAATCTGTAGGTGCTCCTCTTCTAACTGCTTCCATTTGTGTAGTTACGTGAGCCAGTACACATATTTGTGTAGGTATTTCCCATTTAGTCTTTATTTCATGAAATCTCTGTAATACTCTCATAACACTGTCAACACTGTCATCAACAGGGTTTAATCCCAATAATGCGTCTCCTTGTCCAAAGCTTAATCCTTCGTATGTGGATAACATAATTCCGTCAGGATCGTCAGTAGTATGATTAGGCTGCAATCTCGTTGCAAGTATTCCTTCTCCTCCTATTTCCGTATTACAGAATTTTTTAATTCTTATTTTACTTGCTCCCTGAATAAGGTCCATATTACTCATAAGTTTGGCAACTGCGGCTATCATTTCACTTGTAAGCCCTTTACTTATTCTGCTAATATGTGCTCCTGAAGTTTTACTGTCCAAAATCCATTCTCTCAGTTCACTCACTGTCCAGTTTTTTATTTCTCCGTAAATTTTTTCATTTACATCATCCTGTATTATTCTTGTTACTTCATCTTCTTCATAAGGTACTGCCGGATTGTTTCTCAAATCTGCCAGTGTCAATTCGGCCAGAACAGCTTTAGCCGCTACTCTTTCTTCGGCTGTACTTGCACTTACTCCTGCAAGTTCATCCCCTGATCTGTATTCACTTGCTTTGTTCTGTACATCTTTTACAGACTTAAATTCATAAGTATGACCGAATAATTTTGTTTTTAATACCATGTTATACACCTCTCTAAGATTTTTATTTTAATAACTGAATACCAGTGTTTTTATTACAACAGGCAGAACATTTCCGTTTCCTAACGGTGCTCCTATATCAATGTAATCTCCGTCTCTGACTTTGACACTGTCTATACAGATTATGTCATAATCATTCAGTTCCAGTTTCATACATTGTCCCAATACTTTTGCCATATCATTTTCGACTATGACGATTGCAGGATACTTTTTATTATGTTTTCTTTTTATAATATCCGAAATTACCGAAGATAATTCCATTATTTCATTGTATGCCATATTATGTTTACCTTTTAAGGCAAGGGCCACATTGTCTATTTCATTTTCAGAATTAAACCAGTCCAGTTTACCTTCTATGACTTTACCTAATTCATTGTACGGCAGTTTTTCATCCGACTCGGATAATTTCAGGACAGGAATATTTTTTATCGGGAAAATCCCTTCGGTATAAGTTATTGTGCTTCCGCTTATTTCCGTTGTATGACTTCCCGCTCCTACTACTGTTGCTCCTATTGTTTCGCTAAGTCTTGTAGGCTCTATATTCAGTTCTTTCAAAACTTTTACTATTTCTTCTCCGAGTACTATTCCTATATCGTTATATTTATATAAGTCCTTTTCTACTCTTCCATAAATGAAATCTGCGACTCCTCCTGTAAATGAATAGTGTTTAATATCCTTATTCTGTTTCTTAAAATCCTTGTATGTTACAATTTTTTTGTATAATTCAGTTTTAGGGATTAATTCCACACTTTCAAAAATAAGCTGTGCCATTCTTCTTGTTATTTTTCTTAAATCTGCTTCACTTATTTTTTTACCTAATTCAAGTTTTACATTTACATCATCGGCAATATCGTACATTTTTTTGAAAATATAACGTGTATTCCCATTTTCGTCAAATTTTATAAGTCTTCCTCCGATGTCAAGACAGGTAGTATCTTCCACTTCTCCCCTATTGAATACTACATTGTTTGTAGTACCTCCTCCAATATCGAAGTTTACGATACTTGTATTTTTTTCTTCCGAGTAGCCGTAAGCTCCCGAACCTTTTCCCGCAATAATACTTTCAAGGTCAGGTCCTGCCGTTGCAACGACGAAATCACCTGCCATTCCGCTAAGTATCTGCAATACTTCTTTTGCATTTTCCTTTCTTGCAGTATCCCCTGTTATTATTACTGCTCCTGTAGAGACATCTTCATATCTGATGTTGGCTTTTACGTATTCAGCTTCTATTATTTCTTTGACTTTTTTCGCGTCAATCTTTGTTTCATTTTCCAACGGAGTAATATATATATCACTTCTATAAATAACTTCTTTTCCTATTATTTTTATTTGAGGAGCTGTAAATGCCGAGCCTCTGTTTTCTATATAAATCTTGGAAAATATAAGCTGAGTTGTAGAAGTTCCTATATCTATTCCTACGCTTAATATCTCTTCTGTCATTTCAGACTCCTTTGTCTTCACTGATATTTTCTATAATACAAACTAATTTTAAGATAAATTAATTTTCAAATCCAAAACTGATTTCAGTTCCTTTATCTCCGGTTTTTACGTTCAAATCTCCGTATAGTTTTTCTTTTACAAGACTTTTTACTATCTGTAATCCTATACTTCCTTTGTCAAAATCTTTTTCATTCATCCCTATTCCGTCATCGCTTATGGAAATATAAGATTTCATTTCTCCTCTTTTTACTTTGACAGTTATCCGTCCGTTATCCTTTCCCTTAAAGGCATGCTTTATGCAGTTTTCGACCAGTTCATTTACTATGAGAGCTATTGTTGTAGCTTTGTCCGAGCTGATTTCAAAGTTATCTCCCGTTACGTCTATTTTCAGTTTTACCCGTCCGTCTAGATTTTCTCTTAAGGAATTTTTTAAAATCTTATTTATGACTTCTTTTATTTCGAGTTCATCAAGTCCATTCTGGGCAAGCAGCTCATGAGTTACTGAAATACTGAGTATTCTGTTTATACTGTCGCTAAATGCGGCTTTGACAGCCTTGTCCTCGGTCTTTCTCGCCTGTATTCTCAATAAGCTCGCTATTGTCTGCAAATTATTTTTTACCCTATGGTGTATTTCTTTTATTACGACAGATTTTAAAACCAGTTCTTTTTCCTTGACTTTGATTTCAGTGATGTCTTTTATAAACAGGACTATGTTCTTAATGTTTTCAGTCTCTTTTATTAAAAAATATTCCATACTTAAAACCATATTTGATATACTTATATCCGTTTTTTTATTCATTTTTCCGCTCAGGACGTCCTCAAATTCAACGTTATCTATTACAATGTTGTCAAATTTTTCTCCAAGAACAAAATCTTTATAGCCGATTTTCCTGTATATGTACTTTGCTCTGGAATTAGCATATATACATACACCTTCTTCGTTAAAAATTATAATTCCGTCATTTATATAGTCGATAATTCTCCGTTCCCTTGACATTTCCACAGAACTTATAAGAATATCGTCAGTCGCGTTGTTCAGAAAACTCAGTTCTTTATTCAAGCTTTCTTCATTTACGCCTTCTTCGACTATAAGAACGGCAATTATCACTTTATCATCTTCGTCGCTCTTTATAGGCACTACATTTTGAGTTACAATTTTATTTTCCTGAGTCAGAGCCTTATAATCCCTCGACGGATGCCCCGTCTCAAGAGTCCTTAGAACGGCAGGTTCATTTCTTCTGTAAGCATATTTCCCTACAACGCTCTGAGTATAGCTCGAACCTGTTCTGGGGTTTGCCTCCGCTACCACTATCGCAGTATCCCTGCTTTCCGTCATACAATCTATAAATACGTCGGCTTTCAGCAGCTTACTCAAAACGGGAAGTCCCTCGGATATTTTTTCGAGTTTTTCAATATTCTTTTTTGAAAGTTTCGTATATTGTTTACATATAGTTCTAAGCATTTTCATCTCCGGACAAAATTATAATATCTGCGATTTTACCCATATCACATCTTTTATTCATACTTAGTGTTCTAATATATTCGTAAGCCTCATTTTCAGTAAAATTTCTTGTTTTCATCAGAAGACTTTTTGCGATGTCTATTTTCTTTCTGTCTTCCAGCTTCTGACTCGTCTTTATATATTTCTTTTCGAGCTTTTCAAATTCTTCCTGTTTATTAAATATGATTTCCAGATTTGGAATAAAAGACTTTTCATCAATAGGTTTTACTATATATCCTATTATTCCTATATTTTTGGCTTCTTCTATAAATTCTTTATTGGAATAAGCTGTAAGTAAAACAATACCCCTAGATAATTTCTCCTCCGTTATTACTTTCGCTGCTTTCAGTCCGTCCAGTATAGGCATTTTAACGTCCATTATTACAAAATCAGGTTTATATTTCCTACTCTGTTCTATTGCGTCAAAGCCGTCTCCCGCTTCAGCAACTACTTCATAATTGGCTTCTCTCAATATCTCACATATATCCATTCTTGTTATCGGTTCATCATCTACAACTATTATTTTTCTCATACTTCTTCCTTTTCCAAAATTTTAATATAAATCTGTCAATAACTGCTTCATTTCTATTTTGCTGAATTTTCTTGGATTGTCAGCCGTACACATATCGTTTTCTATTTGTTCGATTATGCTTTCTATTTCGGCAAAAAACTGCTCTTCAGGGATTCCCAAATCTTTCAGTCTATTAGGTATACCCATTTTGAAACTTCTCATTTCCACAGCTTTCGCCAGAGTTTCAGCTCCGTCTTTGTCATCTCTCGGAGTAAATCCTAAAGCTTCGGCTATTTCCCTGTAATATTTTGCAGCATCTTTATTTTGTGCGTTAAACAGTATAACTTTCGGCATTATCACCGCATTGAGTTTGCCATGAGGCTTATGAAATCTTGCACCCAGCGAGTGAGCTATGCTGTGATTTATTCCTAAGGCCGCATTACTGAATGCAACTCCCGCCATACACGAAGCAATCTGCAAATCTATTCTTTCTCTTTCGAGCTGAGGATTTTCAAAATTATTTACCAAATCGGCAAATACAGTTTTTATCGCTCCTATAGCCAATGTATTTGTAAACAGATTTCTCGCTTTTGAAACATAGGCTTCTATAGCGTGTGTCAAAACGTCCATTCCCGTATCCGCAATTATTGAAGGCGGCAAAGTTTTTATAAACTCGGGATTGAGTATCGCTATATCTGGAAGCATTTCACTGTCGCTTAGAGGTATTTTTTTGCTTTGAGTAGTAACAACGGCGTAAGACGTTACTTCCGATCCGGTTCCACTTGTTGTAGGAATAGCTATAAACTTAGGCTTTTTATATTCACCCATTGCTCTTTTTATTTTATTCGTAAAGTAAATCATTGATTTACATGCGTCTATGGGAGAGCCTCCTCCTAAAGCTATTATAACATCAGGCTCGTATGCACTAAGCTCCAGCATACCTTTTATGATTTCCTCGTCCGTAGGGTCAGGTTTTACATCCGAATATATTTTAGCTTCTATTCCTCTTGATTTCAGAATGTTTGTTATTCTGTCTGCTACTTTTAATTTTACCATATTTTCATCAGTTACCAAAAATACTTTTTCCATTTCCAAAGTTCTCAATATATCCAAAGAATTAGGCCCGAAATAAATATCAGGTTTTATTTGAAACAAATCCATTTAAAGTCCACTTCCTTTCTATGACAATTCTTTCAATCTGGATAATATCTTCTGGACTGTTGCCGGGTCAGTTATATTGTATTCTTTTACAAGTATTTCTACGATTTTCTTTTCAAAATCCTGACTGTCTTTTCTCCCTTTGCTTTTTGCTTCACAGCAGGATTTTTCATATACTACTTCTACTCCCTGTTCCCTGATTTTATCTCTCGCACCGGGAGTAATAATCATATCAGCTGCAATGACTAATTTATTATTCTGAACATATTCGGAAAAATTTCCTACTGTTATTAATTTTTTTGCCATTTTTTACTCCTTATCCGATTCCGGACTGTCTATTATTCCTACGATAGTCGCATCTACAGGTGTTCCCGCTTCAAAAATATGCCTTGCAGAACTTCCCGTAACTATTATTACTTTATCGCCCTCTCCGGCTCCTATATAATCGGCAGCTACTATTTTTCTGCTTCCTTTACCTTCACCGGTTCCTTCTACTTCGACTACCATAAGTTTCAGTCCTTTAAGTTTTTCATCTTTTCTTGTTGCCCAGACATTATCAATAACTTTTCCTATTAACATATTACTGTCCTCTTTCATAATATACATTGATATTGTTTTCTTTTATATAATCCATTGCAAGGGAAGTTATTTTACTTTTGCTGCCGACTGCAAGTATCCGATTTTTTATCCCAAGATTTCTAAGTTTACTTTCAGTTATCAGCCCTTCTATATAGATTTTTTCTCTTATATCAAGCATATCTTTCACTTCTGTTCTCTTTATGACTTTTATTCCGAATTTTTTCACTTTTTCAAGATATTCATCATAAAGCCTTATAAGAGCAGCAGGCTCGCTGTATTTTTTATATTCCAGTCCCTCTTCTACGAGGATTACTTCACCGTCGTTAAAAAGATATTCCGTTATAATGCTCTTTTTCCCTTGAGACAGCTCTATCAGAGCATTTATACAGAGGTTTGACACTATAAGTCTATTCTCATTTTTACCTTGAGCAATTTCTTCCCATGAGCTGCCCAATTTTACATTATCTAAAATCGGCATATTTTTCTTAAGCTCATCCTTTAATACTTCGTCATTTCCGAGAAAAGCTGTAACAACTGTATTTCCCGATATATTTTTCAAATTTTCCTTATTATCGGCATTATCAGTACTGTTTATTATGCCGGTTCTGTCTGACAAAATTTCCTTTTCCCTTTTGGCAATTTCTTTTAACACTTCCCTTGTAAGTATTTCTACTAATCTTTGAGTATCCATTTTCATCTCCTATTCCCTGAAAATGCTGCCAACCACTCCGGAAGTATATCCGCATGCATTAGCTTCATCAAAATCAATGTGCATACTCAATCTGAAATTATTTTTTACTCTTACCACAACATTATCAAATATTAAAGGTCTTTCACTGTGAATTTTTACTTTCACAATCTCGTTATCTTTCACAGAAAATCTTTCAGCATCTTCAGGTGCCATATGAATATGTCTTTTAGCAACTATCAGTCCCTTGTCCAGTTGTACGTATTTATCTCCTACACCTATCAATATTCCCGGAGTTCCTTCTATTTTACCACTTTCTCTTATTACTCCCTTGGCTCCTATCTGCATACAGTCAGTAAGGGATAATTCAACCTGAGAAAAATTTCTGCATGGTCCCAATACTGCAACATTGGAAAGTTCACCATTAGGACCGATTACTCTGACTCTTTCTTTTGCTGCAAACTGTCCGGGTTGTGATAAATCTTTTACAGGTGTAAGTTCATATCCTTTTCCGAAAAGTGCTTCCATATGTTCTTTTGAAAGATGCACATGTCTTCCTGACGCTTCAACCATAAAAGTATCTTTTTTCTCTATTTGAAGAAGCTCCTGCAACTTTTCTCTTATTATTTTTTCCAATTCGTTCCTATCCATAACATCTCCTGTGTATTCCGATTTTATGACTTATAATCTCCGTTATTTGCTTTTAGCATCATTAAGTACAATATACTGCTCAAACGGTTTAATGCTTTCAGCATATCTACCCTTTCCACTTTTCCGTCTTTATAAAAAGCATCCACTGCTGCAACTTCGCATTCTCTTGATAATGCTCTCAGGCAGTTTATATCTATGACCGTTTCATCAAATTCCACGTTTATTTCGAAGAGATGTCCTGTTTTATAATATTTTATAGTATTATGAGTAATATCTTTTAATGTATCTATATCATATCCTAAAACGTCTCTTTCCTGAAATTCCGTATCAGTCATTTCACTTATAAACAAATCCCTTACAAATCTGTATGTCTGTGCAAAATCATTTTCAAGCTTTTTATTTTTTTCATATTTTTTCCAATATCTTATGATTTCAGCCTGTAAAACATCAAATTTCCCTCTCAAGGCAATTCTTTTATGATTTTTCACAACCAAATCATTGCCGAACAGTTGGGTCATATATTCAGGTTTCTTTTCGTAAATTCCCCCTGTTACATAATCTCTGTACTGTCTTTTTTGGGAAACTTTATTTTCTGAAACATTTTTATTTTGAGAGTTTTCAGTTTTATCTTCGGAATTTTCCTTTGCAGCAAATTCCTCGGATTTTTCAATTTTATAATCTATTTTTCTACTGTTTAAAAACTCCCTTGCCGACGGTGTGAGAATGTCTTTTTCAGTTATACGTACTTGATTCAGCTGTCCTTCTTTATCTAATTTTCTAAGCATTCCTTCTGTTATAACAGGCATTTTTTATCACACCCTATCTATTTTTATAAATTCCGTCCAACACTTGTTTTATAATGTTTTCAACATCATTTTCAGTTATCTGTGTTCCGCATGAGCTTGTACTGCCAACTTCACATGCACGGTTGCTTTCCTCTCTTAAATCTTCAAGTTCTTTTGTCCCGTAAGCTACCCGTCTTATATTTATGAGGTTCAGAGGTCCGATATTATCGGTAGTGGAGCTTCCTCCGATTGTTCCGCACCCTAATGTAAATGCAGGTATTAAAGCCGTTGTTGCTCCTACTCCTCCCAATGCTGCCGGAGTGTTTACAAGCAATCTTCCTACAGGTTTTTTCAATGAAAACTCTTTTACGATATTTTCATTATTTGTATGCATTGACATTGTATGTCCTATTCCTTCATTTTCAAGTATTTCTATACATTTCTCACATGCTTTTTCCCATGTTTCTTCAGTATAGAAACCTAAAACAGGACACAATTTTTCCCTTGAATAAGGATTTAAGTGGGAAACTTCAGTTTCTTCGGAAACTAATACTTTTGTAGTTGTAGGAACTGTTATTCCTGCCATTGCAGCTATATATAAAGCCGTTTTCCCTACTATTTTAGGGTTCATTGTATTATTGGCTCTCATAAGAATGCTTCCTACTTTGTTTCTTTCATCTTTATTCAGAAAATAGGCTCCCTGTCTTTTAAGTTCGTCTATTACCTGATTTCTGATTATTTCTTCCGTAACTATTGACTGTTCCGAAGCACAGATTACTCCATTATCAAAAGTTTTACTGTCTATTATTCTTTTAACCGCTTTTCTTATATCGGCACTTCTTTCAATAAATGCAGGTCCATTTCCCGGCCCTACTCCTATTGCAGGTGTTCCTGAACTGTAAGCGGCTTTTACCATTGCTTCTCCACCTGTCGCCAATATCAATGCTGTATGTTTATGTTTCATAAGTTCCTGTGTAGCCTGTAAAGTAGGTGTTTTTATTACACCTATCAGCCCTTTAGGTGCTCCTTTTCTTTCAGCAGCCCTTATCAAATATTCTGCTGTTCTTATTATACAGTCTTTTGCATTTGGATGAGGACTTACAATTACTGCATTTCCCGCTTTTAACGCTATCATTATTTTATAAATTGTTGATGATGTAGGGTTTGTGGAAGGAATTAATGCAGCTATTATTCCCATAGGAACAGCTATTTCAGTTATACCGTTTTCCTTATCCTCTTTTATAATTCCTTTTGTTTTCTGATTTTTTATAGTTTCATATACACCTATCGACGCCAATCTGTTTTTTAGGACTTTGTCTTCCCAACGACCAAATCCTGTTTCTTCATTAGCTAATTTTGCAAGCTCTACTTCATGTTTTTGAGCTTCTTCGCAAATTTCCTTAACTATTTCATCAATCTGGCTTTGGGAAAATTGGCTGTATATTTCCTGAGCTTTACTTGCACTGTTAAGTAAATCTCTGACTTCCTGTATCGATTGCAAATCTTTATCCATGACTTTTCCTTTCCTAAAATAATCTAAAAATCCCCTAATTTTTCTTTAAGCGTATCAGGCTTATTCAGCTTCGCTTACAGCCACTTTTGTCTTAGGCAATATAGCTTCAACTTCCGCATGCGGTCTTGGGATTACATGAATAGAGATTAATTCTCCTACTCTTTCAGCTGCTGCTGCTCCTGCATCTGTCGCCGCTTTTACAGCTCCTACATCTCCTCTTACGAGTACAGTTACTAATCCTCCCCCTACATGCTCTTTTCCAATCAGTGTTACGTTTGCAGCTTTTACCATTGCGTCTGCTGCTTCTATTGCTGCTACAAGTCCTTTAGTTTCTATCATTCCCAATGCATTTAATGTTGCCATTTTTATTCCTCCTGATTATTTTTTATTAGAATTTCTATCAACTTTTTCTTAGGCATTGTTTTTATCTGATTCCATGTGTAGCCTAATTTAAGGTTATTTACCTTCATTTTCAAATCGACTACTTTCATGTCCTGATATTGTTTTTTCTGTTTTTTAATTTCATTATCTTCTTTTTTTTCTGTTTCTTTTTCAGAAACTTTTTCTATTTTTTCCTGAACATCAACATTTTTTATATTTTTTTCAGATATATCTTCCCTTTTTTCCGCTTTTTTAGCTTCAACTGTCTGTTTTGTTTCTTTTGTTTCAGACTTTATTTCAGATATTTCTGCTGTTTCTTTTTCCGAATTTTTGTTTATCTTACTTGTCAGGATTTTTTTAGTTTCCAAATCCACCCTCGCAATTACGTTATTGCTCAGGAAATTACCAAGTCTTTTGGCACTTTCGGTTGCGGCATCTACAGCTGCATTTACGGCGGCTACATCTCCCGTTACCTCAATAGTTACAATTCCGCCTTTTACATAGTAACAATTTGTCAATGTTACGTTAGCGGCTTTCAAAGCAGCGTCGGCAGCTTCTATTGCAGTTACAAGACCCAGTGTTTCTACGTATCCGTACGAATCCATTTATTTACCACCTTCTAACTGTCCGTCATCATCTTCCAGATATTTGACAAGTTCTTCAATTCCTTCATTTTCATAAGAACTTACAACGAAAACTTTTTCTGCTCCCGCTTCTTTTAATATTTCCTTAGCTTTTCCAACATCCCCGCCTAAATCAGTTTTAGTTACAATTCCGATTACGGGTTTTGTAAAAGCTGTTGAAAATCCGGGAGGAAATATATTCCGTTCTTCATCACATGCCTGTACCATTCCTACAATATCACAATCGTAAGAACTTACAATAAGTGCTTTATAGAACATCCTGTTTTCCATATATTCACCGGGTGTATCAAGTATATCGTCAGAGTATGTCAGCATCTGCGTTTTTTCATATTCTATATCCACACCGTGTATTCTTTGGGTTAATGTCGTTTTACCGCACCCTGATTTACCTATTAAAAGTATTTTTTTCAATTTTATGACCTCGTTACCTGAGTTATACTGAACCTAAGTACATTTTTAAAGTAGGCAACCACCTCATTTACAGCAGCTTCTACGCTTCCGACATCTCCACTTATAACAACGGAACCGGTAAATCTGTCAACGAACCCTATTTCCACTCCTGCACTTTTAGTAGCTAAATCGCCTGCAATAATCGCAGCTTCACCCGGAGTGATAGTAAGTATTCCTATGGCATTTACTCTGTTTTCGGCAAGTCCTATCTTTTTTGATAAATCTCTTTGAGGATTTGCAATTATATGAGCCAGTGTCAACTGCCTACCCGGCACATATTCCTGTATCATTCTCTGTTTTTTATCTTCTTCCATATGACAAATCCTTTCTGAATTTTCTCTTATTTAGGCAATATAGCTTCAACTTCTGCATGTGGTCTTGGGATTACATGAATAGAGATTAATTCTCCTACTCTTTCAGCTGCTGCCGCTCCTGCGTCTGTCGCCGCTTTTACAGCTCCTACATCTCCTCTTA
>NZ_DBHIXS010000010.1:0-64284 GCF_057270515.1 Pseudoleptotrichia sp.
GAACAATAAGGTTCTTAGTAAACATATCCAAATCAGGATCTGTTCCTGCAACAGCTGCTATAGATTTGTCAATCGGCTTATCTATTCTATAGTCTGCCAGTCCGTCTATTACTGCTAACTTATATTTATCATAAGTTACACCTGATTCAACATTATTAATAGTTCCAATATCTGCCATAGTTGTAAGATTGCCATGTAACCCGTTCAGTGCCAAAGTTCCGGGCGCATTTTTCAATCTTACGACAGTAACGTCATTTGAGTAAACATTGATACCCATTCCTGTTGTTCTTACAGACTGGTTTCCCGGTGCTAAACTGAGGTCTTTTTCAAATCCTACCGCTTTTCCTCTCAATGTCAGAGTTCCATTTGATAAATCCACTTTCCCTTGACCCTTTGTATAAATTGCAAATCCTTCTCCTTCATATTCTATACTTCCATTTTTTACATCTATAAAACTTGGAACTGACGCCGTTCCACCGTCAGAAACTAATCCTGAGGCTCCATTTTTAACGGTAATAGAAGCTTTTTGGATATCTATTTTTGAACCGTCTTTTGCATACACAGCTACTCCTTTATTTATTCCTTCCGGAATATCTGCGTCATTCAGATTAATTGTTACTTTATGATTAGGGTTTGTTGAAGAAAATGTTATATTTTTACCATTTCCTGCACTAAATATACCTGTAGCTCCTTTTTTTGCATTAATTATAAGATTTTCATTAGTAATTGTAATTGTACCTTTATTATATATTCCTGATGAGCTTCCACCAGTTATATTTATTGTACCTGTGGTTTCAAAAGTTCCTTCATTATATATTCCCACATTTTTCCCTATGCCTATAGATCCAGTAGATGTACTTACTCCTTCTACTGATATCGTTCCTTTATTTTCACCTTTTGTAAATTGGTCAGTATACATACCGATACTTTCTTTTCCTTTAAGAATCAATGAACCGGTATTTTTTATATTCAATTTAGTTGTTGCTGAACTTCCTATTGCAACCATTCCTTTTGTTCCGGATAAATTTTTTCCTGCTGTAACTGTTCCCGAATTATATATATGCTGTGTTTGTCCATTAGATAGCATCATTATATTATTATTCCCTGTTATTGTATCATCTGTCATATTCGAAGTCGTTGTAATATCTTTACTTACCTGAATACCATGTTTATCTGTTCTAATAAGTGTACTGTTATTAACATAATCTGCAATAGTAAATACTCCCATTGTACGATTGTTAAGTCTGAAATCATTTGTATTATTTGTCGAATAATCTGAAAGTCTTAAAAAACCTGTAGCCTTATCGGCATAACTGCTTTCAATTCCACCTAGTGTTACATTTAATCCAAAATAGTTAGCAATAGGATTTTGATAATTTGCTCCTGTTGTATTTGTAAGTTCCGAGTGTACATCAGCATTTAAATTCCCTGGTTCTACATAAGGATTGGCAGCTGAAGAAAGCGATTTTCCTATAGCAATTCCTACATTTTCCCGACCACTGACAAGTATCTTTTTATCTGTACCACCACTACTTACTGTTGTATCATCATAATAAGTATTAGCAAAAATATTTTTCATACGGAAACCATAATTATTACTACCATTGACATAAATGTTTCCTAGACTTACATCTACAGGAATATCATAATAATTATATTTTCCAAAATCTATTCCTATACTATTTTTACTATTTATAATTATTTTTCCATTATTTATAGTTTTATTATTTTCATGTATAGTTTTCCCTGTCGTATCTTGCATTTCTATATCAATCATAATAGCAACTACCTGATTCCCTGAAGAAGCTGTAATTGTACCGTCATTTTTAAATACCCAATTTCCATTTTGAGAAGTCTGTTGATTCCATAACTGATGCTCAATCCCTACAGTAGTTTCATAACTTACTCCATGTGGTGTAGTAACATTAGAACCTACCAATTCCAATGTTCCATCAAAAGTTAAAGTTCTAGTTACAGTAGTTCCTGAAGTAGCAGGATCTCCCGAATTATAACTTAAAAATATTTTTACATAATTAGGATCACTCGGAGATGCAGGTGCTCTAGTAACTCCTGCTCCGCCATGATATATCATCTTATAATTACCTGACACTCTTGCATCATGATTACGTATTTCATTTATAAATGCCTCTTTTGGAGATGAACTCCCATTTGGTAAAGTATCATTAAATGAAAGTATAGTATTATTACCTTGTAGATTTCCTGTCCATTTTATACCTCCCACACTATCTCCATGTTCTATCAAATAAGGGTTAGTTTCACTATGCCCTGGAGTAGTATAATTTTGATAGTTTTCAATTATTATAGAATCATCTACAGTTGACAGTCTTGAAACTTTTCCTGAATTTGATAAATATCCTACAGCAGGACTTTGCCAAAATCCTCTCCCTATAAATGCTAAATCTGGAGGTGTATTCGGTATTATAGCAGAAATTGTAATTGCAGTTGGCGTGCTAGGAGGAGTTACGTATCTCGGCTCAAATGCAGGTAATACTATTGTCGGTGCACTTGGTGTACTTGCAGGGGAATTCTTATTTACTTCTTTTATTTTTATTCCTGCACTTAGTGCCACATCTCTTGGCTCTTCATTTACCGGCCCTGTATTTGTCAGTCCATAATTTGTAATTATCCCTGTTCTTAAATTTGATGATGCTGAATAAGGGTTTACTCCTTGAGGTAAGTTAGCATAATTTTCGTCACTTTTCAGCATATATCTGTTCAGCTCATTTGCGTCTCTTACCAGTACTCCATAAAATGGATATTTTTCTTTTTTATCCCCTTTTCCTTTATAGCTGCCTTTCCACCCATTATAGGAATATATCGTTCCCCATTGCCATGTGTTCCAAGGCATTTTTATTACTTGGTCTCCCTGTTCCATTAACTGGATTAATTCCAAGTTTGCTTTTTTCAATAATTTGTTATTTTGTCTTTTTGCCTGTTTAAATGTCTTGTGCATATCACTTATTGATGTGTTTAAATCTCTCTTAGTTTGATTTATCGCATTTTCTGTACTTTTTACTTGTGGTGATGTCAATGTATCAGTAAATGCTAATGCTCCCATTAATAAGAACCCTAATAACAGACCTTTTGTATACTTTACATCTTTACTTCTTTTAACAAAAGCTCTTAACTCTTTTTCCATTTTCTTTAATGTGTTACTCATTTTTCACTCCTTTTTTTCTTTTTTTTAGCTCTTTATTACTCTATTTTAGTGCTGAATAATTCGCTGATGATACTACGATCATAATCATCAAAAAATATACTTTTTTCTACATCTCCTCCTAATCATTTTTATTTTTTATTAAAAACACCCGTTACATTAATTTTATATATAAATTTACTTAACGGATATATATCATATAATATACCTTAGATTTTCCTTTTTGTCTACTCATTTATTAAAAAAAGCCTAATTATTAAAAAAAAGAGTTTTTGAAAATTTTTTCTAAATTTAATTATTATTTATCAAATGGCATATCATATATAATAATACTCAAAAATATTAAATAAAAAATTATTTAAATTTAAAAATATGAAAAAATATCCTGTTTTTTAGACTTTATAAATTCATATACAAATAGTATTTAATTAGTTCATAACACTAAAAATTTTTAAAAATAGATTTATTTTACTTATAAATAAACAAAAAAATTTATCTCTAAATTTATATTCCTTATTCAGAGATAAACTTTTTTAATTATTCCATTGATATTTTTTCTGCTGGTATCTTTGCTTATTGTTATCTTTTTGTTATCTTTTTTTACTTTAATAAATCTTATGATTTTAAAAAATTTATTGAACAATTCCGTCTATCCATGTAAACAGCTCATCCAAATCATAATCTCCTGAATGAGGCGTAGCCCACGGTGATGCAAAATCTACATTTTTTCCTAAATTTTCAAGCTTTAACGCCAGTATTGCAGGTATTGCAAGAGATGTATCCTTGTCCACTGCTCCGTGTCTTATTCTCCAATACTTAGAAGTTGTTACTCCCTTTGTTCCGATATAATACATTGGGTTCATCATTTTTACTATTTTGCTGTCAGCTATTTGTCCATTTACAGTACTATGTTCAAACATATATTTTGTAAAGTGCTTATTACCCACTGCCTTATCTCCGAAAAGATTATTTTCTCCTGTAGATAAATCAACATTGTCAAATGCTCCGGGCGTTTTTTGTCTACCCATATGAGCTATATATTTATCATAGTCCAAATCTGTAACTTTCCCGTTTTTAATTGTCAGAAATTCAAACTCTGATAAATCCGTTCCCTTAGCTAATGCAGTATTTGCAGAATCAATATAATATTTTTTTATTTGTTCTTTAAAACTTCCATTTCCATTTTTATCAAGTGTCAGAGTTTTTCCATTTTTATCTTTTAATTTCAGACTATTCAGATAAGCAGGAAACATTTCTTTCAAATCATCTGAACGGGATATCTCATCAGCCGTCAAAGTTCCTTCAGTATACTTTCTTTCTACATTATAATCAAGCATGGAAATATTTATTTTTTTGTATGTTTTTATCTTATTGAACATCCACTCATAAGCAGTATTGGCATTATCCAGATTAGTTATTGGACAGTAGGCAGACACCGCAAAAATATCGTCCCTTCCGTCAATAGCTCCCAATTCTTTTAAATACGACTCATAATCCTTACTATTTCCCGTAGCTCCCAATAATGCAGACAACGCTCCTCCCGCACTCGTTCCGTTTGATACAATTCTTTCCGCATTTCCAGGCATTGCTTTATCATTATAGTGTAAATAACGTATTGCCGCCTTTAAATCTACAATAGCTGCAGGAGCTTTTCCTGTATAATTTCCCTGTTCATTTTTCAATGTTCTTCCTCTTGCTCCCGCTGCTGCAACTATGTATCCTCTGGACAGTGCCACTAATGACGCATTTTCTTTCCCTTTTCTTTTATCAATTTCGGGTTTTCCCGCTGCTCCGGGCATATATCCTCCGACACTGTTCGGAAAGAATATCGGTGCCGTCTTTTCATTATATTTTCCTACCGTTTTTCCATTAAAATATTCTTCAGGGATATAAATATTAATCGTCTGATAATTTATATCCACGGGATTTTTAATGTAGACTATATTTTCATAAGCTCTGTAAGTTATGTTTTTCCCGTTCACTTTTACTGTTTCTGTTTTATAATTGTTATTTACATCAAAATTCAGATTATAGCCTTCAGCAGTTTTATTACTTGGTTGTAGCTGCTTTTGTTCTTTCTTTACTGATGAAATTGCTTGAATATTTTTATTTGAGCTATTTTTATCCTCATTTATATTTTTTATGTTTTTAACTGTATTTGCATTTATTGACAAAGAAGTAATTCCAAATAAAAACAATACTGATTTCAAATTTTTTTTCATAGTTTAATCTCCTATATAATTTTTTTTAAATTATATTACTGTATTCTTATAATTCACAATGCTTTTATCTTATAATTACCATTTTTTTATCAATTATTTATCAATTATAAAATCATTTACTGTTAAATCAAATCTATGTCAATAATAAAAAATATTTTTTATTTTGCATCATTCTCATTTTTAAATATAAACTGTAAATATCTTATAAATACATAAATTACAGCAACTAATGCTATTATTTCTGTAACATTAACTATTTTTACTAATAAAGCCACATTTGTTCCGGATTTTTTCAAAACTCCCGTCGCAAGTTTCAATGCCAAACTGCTTATAACCATTGGGAAAGTAAATGCTGCATAACTTGGATAAAATCTGATTTTCAGTAATTTTGGCATGGAAAACAGCACCAATGCATAGAAAAATACTGTCAGAAAAATAAGTAAATTAAATATTACAATATTTTTTTCAGGAAAGCTGTTTATATATCCTGCCAATGAAAGTGCTGCCGGTGCTGCAAAAACTGCGAAAACAGGCAATGCAGGTTCAGGTATCTTTTTCACTTTAAATACTCTATAACATACTACAGGTATCAAAATGAGATACATAACAAATCCAAACCAGAAAGCAATTTTTCCCAACATAAGCATTTTAAACCACGGTGCCGTCACGCTCACGGTTATAATTCCTACATAAACGATAAACCATGTTGTAAAAACTGTTTCTATATTACGTTTAGGAATATATTTTAAACTGAACCATATAATCAGCAATATATGTATTGCAATTCCAATGTACCAAAAAATTATTCCTACGGATTTATTGTTAATATATGACGATAAAATAATTATTGCCATTGAATATGTTGCAAAACTTCCTGATATAACAGGATTTTCCATATTTTTTCTAAAATCTCCGAAATTCATTAATATTTTTATAGTCAGTAATACAATTATGATAAATGACAGAACTCCAAATATGCTTCTGTATATTTCTCCATAACTTTTCACTAAATTTCCTAAAGCTGCCATTCCCAATGCAAGACCTGATATAGGAAAAGGAAATTTCTCCAAAAATTTTTTCATGCTAATTCTCCTTTAAATTATATTTTTGATAATTCTTATACTTATACATTTATTTATACATTATTTTTAATATTTTTAGAATATTGTATTTTTAAATATTGTATTCTTTTTTCCTATATTGAATTTTTCAAAAATCGAGGTAAAATTTTATTAGAACAGATCCATAATTTTTTGGAAAGAAAATTTATTTAAACAGGAGGGAAAACGATGAGTGAAATTGATACAAAAAAGTTCACAAAAGAGGAACTTATAGCAAAAATAAGAGAAGATGCAGAAGCTCTTTACCGTTCAGGAACATTTTTCTGTAGTGAAGCTGTAGTTACTGTGCTAAATAATTATTTAGGACAACCTTATGCCCCCGATGTTGTAAAACTTGCAAGCGGATTTCCTATGGGAATGGGAAAAGCAGGCTGCCTATGTGGAGCAGTGTCAGGCGGACAAATGGCTTTAGGTATTGTATACGGAAGAACTCAAGGTGAAGCAATGCAAGAAAAAATGCTTGAAATTGCAAAAGGTTTACATGACCATATTATAAGTGAATATGGATCCTGCTGTTGCCGTGTAATGACAAGAAAGTGGCGAGGCGATGATTTTAAAAGCCCTGAAAGAAAGGAACATTGTATAAAAATTACAGGAAAAGTAGCAGAATGGATTGCCGAACAGCTTATAAATGACCACCAGATTGAAACAAAAAATGAGACAAAATAATATAATACAACCATAATTATAAAAAGAGACTGATTTAAAAGCTTACGCCCTATCTCCAATCCTGTGTTTAAAACTTTGGATACAGTTCAGTACAATTTGAAAACAGTCTCTTTTTTATTAAACTTTTTTGCTAAATAAAATTTAGATAATTTATTATTTTATTACTTTGAATTAAAATCCTAATTCCTTAAATTTTCTCAAATTTTCTTCATATAATTTTCTATTTTTGTTTTTATATTTTTCATTTAAATCTTTTATTTCTTTTACAATTTTATCTAATCTGTCATAAGTAACTTTTCTTTTAGCCAAAAATTCTCTATATTCTTTCATATCTTTATATGAACTGAAAAAATAATTAAACGTTTCTACATCATTGCCTTTTTTCATATAAGTATCAAATAAAGAATATAAAAGTGTATCTCCTATATCCTTATTTGAATGGGAGTACTCTCCAAAATCTTCTACCCTTTCTCCCGGGGCAGCCTCATCCAACAAAACCATTCCATAAACATCAGCTGCCAATGCTGTTTCATAATAATAACGTTTTGGCTCTTTTCCGTTATAAGCTAAATCTTTTGCTTTTTTTGCCAAAGGAATGGATTTATCATAATCTTTCTTATAGTATTCATAGTATTCTGAAAGGACAAAATAACCTACAGGGCTTTCAGGAGATAATTCTATAACTTTTTCTGCTATATTTTTTGATTTCTCAGCTTCCATTTTATTTTTGGAACTTCTACTTACCCATGCTAAATGCTCATATCCTCTTTGAAATTTAGGATTTATCTTTACTGTCTGTTCAGAATATCTTAATGCTTTAAGATGACTGTTTTCATCATCTGTAATGTCATTATAATAAAGCTGTCCTATAGCGTCTGATGCAAGATAATTCTTTTTGTCATATTTTAATGCTTTTAAAAATCCTTTTTCCAATTCATCAAAATCAAGTTCATCTTTTTTTACATTATTATTAGTAATTATAAATGTTTCTATTGATTTATTGTTTACTCCCGCTTTCTTTAATTCTTCTCTTATTTCTTTTTCTGTATAATAATCAAAATATGTACCACTAAATTTTTTATTTTTTGTAACTGCTTCCGATTTATTTATCCGATTTACAGCTGGAATGGTTATATTAGATATTATTACTGCCAATATTATTAAAATAAAAAACCTACTTCTAAATATTTTTGTGTTCATTCTTTTTTCCACTCCTTTTTAGAATATAATATAATTTTTTATTTAAAATTCTACATCTATATTTTTTATCTTACTTTGACTTTTACATTATTTTCTTTTTTGTTTTCTTCTTTATTCTGTTGAGCTTCTTTCATTTTTGATGACATTTCTGCTTTTATTTCAGTAATATTTTTTCTCATATTTGTTATTACAGGTTTTTTCTTTTCTTCTTTATCTTTGATAGCACCAAGGGTATTTTCCGAGGGTTCGAAATCATTTTTCATAATTTTTCTGTTAATTTCTTTCTTAGGTTCTTCTTTTTGAAGCAGTTTTTCTTTTATTGCTATTTTTTCCAAAGATTCAAATCCTGCCCAACGTTTTGCATAATCACCGTCATCTAAATTACTGATTTTCATACCTTCACAGTCTTTGTCTCCTACTTTTTCACCTTTACATACCTCTCCTTTTCCGCTGGAATGGACAAATTGCTGTTTTCCCGTTTTTTCATCTATTCCAATATACATTCCTACATGTGATATACGTTTTTTGTTTTTATTGAAGAAAAACACTAAATCACCTTTCTTTAATTGAGATTTATCTTTATTCAGTTTTCCTGTATATTCTGCCTGATGACTTGAATGTTTAGGAAACTCTTTAAATCCCTCATCTATTAGCACTTTCTGGGTAAATCCAGAACAGTCATAGCTTTTTGGTCCAGTTCCTCCCCATTTATAAGAATATTTTTTATTATACATTTCGAGAGCACGTTTTACAACTCTTTCTCTTATTTCTTCCATTTGTTTATCGGTTTTTTTAGGTTTTTCCTTAAAATCATTAAGGTTCATCAATTTTTCCATATCTTCTTCCATAAATCTCTCTCCTCTATTAAGTTTTTTTATTTTTGAATTCTTTTCCGTTTTCTGTTACTTAATATTTTATCCCCCTTTCCTTTAATTTTATTAAATCTTTTAATTTCATTATACTTTATATTAAATTATTACCATATAAAATATATTTTGTCAACCCTCCTAAACATTTTTTTATATTTTCATTTACAAAAAAACTACTTTAAAAAAGAAATTTTTCTTTAAATTAAAGTAGTTTTTCAAACTTATAATTATGCTTTTTTGTAACTTAAAATAAGTATTTTCAATAAATTTTACTATTATTTTTCTATCTCAAAATAAAATTTTCTTAATTTTTGTTATTTTAAATCTATATAATAATAGTCATTCCCTGCGGCGATTTTTGTGAGGTTCATATCTTTTATCTTGTCGCTTACAAGTATATTTTTTACATTTTTTGTCAATACCGCAATAGGAAATTCCACTCCCAATATTTTTTCAGCTTCCATCATTTTCCGAATTCTTATATTATTGTCAGCAGAATTTTTTACTTCTTCCAGCAATGAATCATACTTTACATTAGACCAGTTTGTTTTATTGTTTCCACCGTTAGTTACCCACATGTCCATATATGTCATAGGATCAAGATAGTCAGGACCCCACATTCCGATTGCTGCTTCATAATTTCCGCTATCTTCATTCTGGAAATAAATTTTATTGGTATTTGTAATAATTTCAGTTTCAAGACCCAACACTTTTTTCCAGCTTTCCTGAACATATTCAGCGAGTTCTTTATCACCCTCCAAAATTTGTAATGTTATTTTCGGTTCAGGATTACCCAACTCTTTCATTCCTTCATCAAACAGCTTCTTAGCTTTTTCAGGATTGTATTTTTCATATAAATCTCCATTTATTTCCCTGAAATCTTTGCCGTCAATTTTTCCATAACCTTCAGGAACAAATCCTTTTGCCGGTTCAAAACTTCCTGTGGCAACATTTTTAGCCAGTTCTTCCCTATCTATAGCTAAAGACATAGCTTCTCTGATTTTCTGATTTGAAGGAAGTTTCGTTTTTACATTAAATCTTATAAATCTTATAGAACCTTTGACATAAGATGTCAGTTCCTTGCTTCCTTTAAAATCCTGTACTAAGCTTCCTGAAATATTTGTAACATCAATTTCTTTATTTTTAAAAGCATTTTTTACTGCCACAGGGTCGGAAATCATTTTTGCTTCCAATATATCTATATGAATATTATCTTTATTCCAATAATTCTGATTTTTAGCTAAAATCATTTTTGATTCAGGCACCCATTCTTTTATAGTATAAGGACCATTTCCCATTGATTTTTCAATATTTGTCATATATCCTTCACCGATACTTTTTATAAATTTCTCATTTGCAGGATAATAAGTCGGAAATGAAAGTAAAGACAATAAATAAGGGGTAGGTTCTTTTATTTTAAATTCCAATGTATAGTCATCAAGAGCTTTTAACTGGACATCTTCTTTTTTACCTTTTCCTTCATTAAATTCTTTTGCACCGTTTATATAATATAACTCATAAGCATATTCAGAAGCTGTAGCAGGATCTAAGGCTCTTAACCATGCAAATACAAAGTCATGTGCAGTAACAGGGTCTCCATTTGGCCACTTAGCATTTTTTCTAAGGTTAAACTTCCATGT
Organism: Pseudoleptotrichia sp.; assembly: GCF_057270515.1. Classification (NCBI taxonomy): domain Bacteria; kingdom Fusobacteriati; phylum Fusobacteriota; class Fusobacteriia; order Fusobacteriales; family Leptotrichiaceae; genus Pseudoleptotrichia; species Pseudoleptotrichia sp. The sequence goes on from NZ_DBHIXS010000010.1 coordinate 10,900, forward strand.
CAGTCCGTCAGAACTTATTTCCCATTTTTCGGCAGCAGCTCCTACGATTTCCCCTTTCAAATCTATCCTTGTCAAACCTTCAAACAATAATGTATCTACGACGATACCGAATGACTCCGTAGCCAATTGCGGATCAATAGTTTTCGGTTCAGCATCTATATTAATAGCTATTTTCTTTTCTCCCGTCTTCTCCTGCTTACCGTCTTTCTGTCCTGAATTTCCGCAGGAAAATATAAGAAACAGACTAAAAATAAATAATAATACTGAAATTTTTTTCATATTATGCACTCTCCTTAAATTTTTTATTTCACTAAATTATAACCTGATTTTTTATTTAAGGAAGTCTTTTTTATTTTTTAATTATAATTTTATATACTAATTCTGGTGTCCTGTAAATCTTACAATTAATTTCAACAAAAAAATAACTCTATTTTAATGATAAAGTTTGAAAATAAGGATATAATATATTATATCAAATATTTAGGAGGATTTATGAAAAAATTATTATTAGTTTTGGCAGTACTGTCAGCAAGTTCAGTCTTTGCTGCCGGACCAAAAGTTCCTTATACTCACGAAGGATTTTATTCAACTGACAAAGTTCAGAAAGCCGTACACTTTGTATCAGTAGACGATATTAAAAAAAGTCTGGAAGGAAAAGGACCTATCAATGTAAGCTTTGACATTGATGACACATTATTGCATTCAAGCGGATACTTTATCTATGGGCAACATTATTTCCAAATTCCGGGAGATAAAAGAGGAGCAATAAGTTATTTATATAACCAGAAATTTTGGGATTATGTAGCTGAAAACGGAGATGAGCATTCGATACCAAAACAGTCTGCAAAAGATCTCATAAAAATGCATCTGGAAAGAGGAGACCATATATTCTTTATAACAGGAAGAACAAAACATTCCAAAGATAAAAATTACACATCTACAAAACTTTCAAAAACATTGCAAAGATACTTTGCATTACCAAAAGAGGTTTATGTAGAATACACTGCCGATACTCCTACAGGCGGCTATAAATATGATAAGTCATTCTATATTAAAAAACATAATGTATCCATTCATTACGGAGATAGTGATGATGATATTTTGGCTGCAAGAGAATTAGGAATTAGAGGAATACGTGTTCAAAGAGCATATAACTCCACTAATCCTCAAAAACTTAATGGCGGATATGGAGAAGAAGTGCTAATCAACTCTGCATGGTAATTAATTTAAATTTATATAATAAAAAATAAAAGAGGCTAACGCCTCTTTTAAAATTTATCGGATATATCAAGACAATTTTTTTTATTTTTTGTAAACTTTATGATGAACAAACTGATTACAAAACATATAAATGAAACTGACAGCCATCCCAAATCAGCATTATTTAACGGTAATTTTTCCATTAATGAGGTTATTACGGGTACTTTTATCCCCATTTTATTTAAAGTATGTATTATACTTATTGCAATAGTGGGGTATACTGTTATTTTATACACTATTGAGCTACTTTCAATATATTTATCAATTAATGCAAGTATAATCAGTACTAATGAAACAGGATAAATTGCAAGTAATATAGGAATGCTGTATTCCATTATTTTATTTAAGCCTAAATTTGCCAGCATATAACTCCATATAACCCAAATCGTAACCCATATTTTATAAGATACTTTTTTCAACAGCGAATTAAAATACTGACTTATTGATGTAATCAGACCTACACCTATATTCAGACATGCTATTGTAAATATTCCTGCCAGTAATATTGTACCGAATTCTCCATAAGAATATTTTACGACAACTGCCAATATTTCAGCACCGTTTTTTGTCTGAGGAAATATTGCAGCACTGGAAGCTCCTACATGAGCCAGCATCATATAAACTGTAAAGAGTATAATACCTGCAAAAATTCCCGTTGTAATTACGATTTTTGTTATTCTGTTTTCTTCAAAAATATTTTTCTGTTTAATAACATATACTACAACCAGTCCATAATTCAGTCCGGCTAACGCATCCAATGTCATATATCCGTCGAGAAATCCCTGTAATCCTCCGTTTCGGGAATACAAAGTTTCAGGCAACAAATACTCTCCCATAGGTTTTATGAAAGTCCCTATAAATAATAAAAATATCATTATCAGAAATATTGGTGAAGTTATTTTACTTATTCTGTCCAAAAGTTTATTCGGACTTAGACTTATCCAGTATACTATTCCGAAAAATACTGTCGTATATATGAATAATGCAAGGCTTTTTGATGTTTCGGCAGGTAAATAAGGAGATATTGCTATCTCAAAAGGTAAAGTTCCTGCTCTAGGAATTGCCAGTGCAGGTCCTATTGCAAGATAAGTAGCCACTGTAAAAATTATTGAAAACACGGGGTCTACCTTATTTGCAAGCTTTTTGAGTCCGTCAGATTTTGCTACGGCAACTATCGCAAGAATAGGAAAAATTATAGCCGTAATGCTAAAAAAAATCATAGTTGTAAAAAGATTTGTCCCTGCCTGCTTTCCTAACATTGGAGGAAATATAAGATTTCCTGCTCCAAAAAATAGGGAAAAAGTCATCAGTCCTATCATTATTAATTCTTTTTTCTTCATTTCTATTTTGATTCATATCCTTTCATTATCTGATATTATAATAGCAGTTTTTTAAAAACAAAATAACTAAAATAATATTTACTGAATTTTTATTTTTAAAAAAGCCGATACCACCAGATACCGACTTCTCAAAAAAATTTTTATTTAATTATACTAATTCGATTATCGCCAATTCAGCAGAATCTCCTCTTCTTACATCAGTCTTGATAATTCTTGTATAACCACCATTTCTATCCATATACTTAGGTGCTATTTCTTTAAAAATTTTAGCAACTGCTTCTTCATTTCTTAAAAATGCGAAAGCTTGTCTTCTTAAATGGATTGCTTTAGCTCTTTCCTCATTATTTTCCTGATTAAGATTATTATATTTTTTTCCTAATGTTATAACTTTTTCAGTAAATTTTCTTAATTCTTTTGCTCTTGTAACAGTTGTTTCTATTCTTTCAGCTTTTACCAAAGAAATAGTCATATTTTTAAGCATAGCTAATCTATGGTCGCTTCTTCTACCTAATTTTCTATATGATTTATTATGATTCATTTACTACTTCCCTCCTTGATACAGTTTTTATTGATTTGCGGCTTCTTCACTTAAATCGTAGCCAAGTTCTTTCATTTTATCAATGATTTCATTTAGGGATTTTCTTCCTAAATTCTTAATTTTAAGTAATTCGACATATGTCATTGATGTCAAATCGGATATTGTATTTACACCTGCTTTTTTCAAGCAATTATAAGACCTTACTGTGAAATCAAGTTCTTCTATTTTCATATCTTCTATGTTGCTTTCAGCTTCAGCACTTACTGATGATACTTCATCTTCATTACCTCTGAATTTGCTCATACTGTTACCGATATTTGTAAACGGTTTTACATGTAATATCAACAATTCCACAGCATATGACAATGCATCGTGTATTTCGATACTTCCGTCTGTAGAAATTTCCAATACTAATTTATCATAGTTTGTAACCCTACCAACCATAGTATCTTCAACAGTATAATTAACTTTTTTTATAGGTGTATAAATTGCGTCAACTGCTAAATATCCAATAGGCCAACCTTCAGTATCTATTTCATCGGAAACTACAAACCCTTCTCCCGAGTCAACTAAAAATTCCATATTAATCTCTTTGTCAGTTGTTACAGTTGCAATAACCTGTTCAGGATTTATAATCTTTATACCTGCATCAGGCTTAATATCAGCTGCAGTTATTACTTTAGGCCCTTTAACGGATAAAACCATTTTTTTCTCACCCGGCTCATCAAGCTCTACAACTATTTCCTTGACATTCAGTATTATATCAGTAACAGCTTCTTTTACTCCGGGTATTGTCGAAAATTCATTCAATACACCGTCTATTCTAAGACCTTTTATAGCTGACCCCGGTATTGATGATAACAATATTCTTCTCAACGCATTTCCAATAGTGTTTCCGTATCCTCTGTATAAAGGCTCTAACGTATATTTAGCTGTATATCTGTTTTCCTTTTCTTCTGTCAATTTTATATTTTTAGCTATTTTTTCAATATTTAACAAGCTAAATCAACTCCTTGGATTATTAGATTATTATTATCTAGAGTAAAACTCGATAATCATTGCTTCATCAATTTCAAAGTCAACTGAATCTCTTCCCGGATTTTCCAATACTTTTGCAGTTAATGTTCCTTCATCCAATGACAACCATCCCGGAACAGCTTTTTGTCCCACTGCTTCTTTGATTATAGCTAATTCTCTTGAATTTTCTTTTAAAGAAATTACATCTCCCTGTTTTACTCTGTAAGATGCTATATTAACTCTTTTACCGTTTATAAGCACATGCCCATGACTGACAATTTGTCTTGCCTGTCTTCTTGTTGTACCAAAACCTAATCTGTAAATAACATTATCTAATCTTCTTTCTAAGTATTGAAGTAATAATTCCCCTGTTACTCCTTCTTTTCTTGTAGCTTCTTCATATAATTTATAGAATTGTTTTTCCATTACTCCATAAACAAATTTTGCTTTCTGTTTTTCTCTTAACTGTGTTCCATATTCAGTTAATTTTCTATTTGCATTCGGTCTTATATTTCTGTTTGATTTTTTATTAACTCCTAAAATGCTTGGATCTAAGCCAAGATTTCTACATTTTTTTAACACCGGCTGTCTATCTCTTGCCATTTATCTATTTCCTCCTTATTTAATAAATTTACGGTCTTCTCTTTTTAGGCGGTCTAGCACCATTATGAGGTACCGGAGTTATATCAACTATTCTTGTTACTTCAAGGCCTGTAGCCTGTATAGATCTTATGGAAGCTTCTCTTCCTGAACCCGGTCCTTTTATTTTTATTTCTATTTGTTTCATTCCGTTTTCTATTGCTACTTGTGCCGCCTGTTCTGCTGCTATCTGAGCTGCAAACGGAGTTCCTTTTTTAGTCCCCTTGAACCCTGAAGTTCCTCCTGATTTCCAGATTACAACTTTACCTTCAGAATCTGTTATAGTTACAACAGTATTATTAAAAGTAGAATGTATATATGCTATCCCGTTAGGAATATTTTTTAATTTTTTCTTTTTTGAAACTGCTGGTTTTTTAGCCACTTATGGTTTCCTCCTTAACTTAAATTTTCTTATTTTTTCTTAGCTATCGCCATTTTTACAGGCCCTTTTCTTGTTCTTGCGTTTGTTTTAGTTTTTTGTCCTCTTACAGGCAACCCGTTTCTGTGTCTTAATCCTCTGTAACTCTTAATATCAAGTAATCTTTTAATATTAAGTCTGATTTCTTTTCTAAGTTCCCCTTCGATTTTGTACTCTTCAACTATTGTTCTGATTTTTCCTACTTGTTCTTCAGTTAAATCTTTTACTTTGATGTCTTTGTCAACACCTGCTTTTTCTAAAATCTCGTTTGAAGTGCTTCTACCTATTCCGAAAATATAAGTAAGTGAAATTTCTACTCTTTTATTTCTTGGAATATCAACTCCCGCTATTCTAGCCAAATTCTTTTCCTCCTTGTTTTTGATATTTTTAAATCTTCTTCAATATGCCCTTACATAAAAAAACATAAGGAATAAGCCCTACAGCCAAACATATCTTTACAATTTTTATCAGTTATATCTATATATAATTAAATAAAAATTTTTTCAAGACTGCTTATTTGTTTTCTTATCCTTGTATCTGCTTATGTTTAGGGTTTTCGCATATTATTCTTACTTTTCCGTGACGTTTGATTATTTTACATTTGTCACATATCGGTTTTATTGAAGCTTTCACTTTCATTAAAAACCCTCCTTCCAAAAATGTTATTTTTTTCTATATACAATTCTGCCTCTTGACAAGTCATACGGAGATACTTCAACCGTTACTTTATCGCCTGGCAAAATTTTTATATAGTTCATTCTCATTTTTCCTGAGATATGCCCTAAAACTTCATGTCCATTTTCAAGTCTAACTTGAAACATGGCATTAGGTAAGGCTTCTAAAATTTCACCTTCCAATTCCAGAACATCCTGTTTTGCCATAAAAATCACCTCGGATCCTTTCAAGTATATCAAAAAATCAAAAATATGTCCAGTATTTTTTCATATTTTGGACTTATTTTTTAATTGTTTAGCATAACTAAAGTATTATACGCTATTTTTCTCTTTTTGTCTATATTTAGTTGTTTTAATTTATCATATTTGCTATAATTATATTATATTATTTGTGTAATTTTTTTATTTCTATAATTTTTTAAATCATATAAATTATAGAAAAGATCGAAACGTTAATATTTATATTGAAAATAGGAGGCAAATATGTTAAATGATAAATTTTTTGAGGTATTAAAACATGAAGGTGTTGTTTCAGTTGTAACTTGGGGAAATGGAGAACCGAATATTACTAATACTTGGAATTCCTATCTGCAAATAAAAGATGGAAACAGAATACTTATTCCTGCCGCAGGATTTAGTCGTGCCGAAAAAGATATAAATGTAAACGATAAAGTAAAAATCGCTTTGGGCAGCAGACAAGTTATGGGAAATAACAATTATCAGGGAACCGGCTTTTTAATCGAAGGGATAGGGAAATTTCTGACTTCGGGAGAAGATTTTGATTTTATGATAGAAAAGTTTCCTTTTCTAACAAGAGTTTTTGAAATAACTGTAACATTAGCCAAACAATTATTGTAAAAATTATCAATCAAATTATCAATTAAAAAGAGACTGCCTCAAAAGAAAAATTTAAAAAATAATGAGGCTGTCTCTTAAAATAAAAAAATAACCGAATCACAAATTTTGTGTATTTTATTATTGTCATAAAGCTAAAAAAACAAAGCAAGTTGAATCTGAAACATTCCTGTTTCAAATACGCTCCAAATTAATCTTTCTGTGCAACTTCACTTTCATTAAAAAACATTTCTATTATTAAAATATAAATATATTCCAATGCTACAAGAAATACTAACAACTTAGCTATGATACTCAATATTCCAATCTCCAATAATTCTAAAATTCAAATCTATTCTTTTACGCTCAATATTAAAGGTCTTCCGTCTACTATGGCTACACTATGCTCAAAATGTGCCGAACGGGAATTATCTTTAGTTTTTACAGTCCACATATCTTTCATTATTTTGATTGGATATTTTCCTACATTTACCATAGGCTCTATAGCTATAACCATTCCGTCCTCTATTTTTGCACCTGTTCCTGCTTTCCCGTAATTAGGAACCATAGGGTCTTCGTGCATTTCTTTTCCTACACCGTGTCCTGCAAAATCCCTCACTAAAGAAAACCCGAAACTCTCAACATATTCCTGAATAGCATGGCTTATATCTCCTATTCTGTTTCCTTTTACAGCATAAGTTATTCCCAAATCTCTGGCTTTTTCAGTTACTTCAAGTAATTTTTTCGATTCTTCGTCTATTTCTCCTACAGCATAAGTTATCGCTGCATCGCCAAAATAACCGTCAAGAACCGTAACTGTATCGATACTTACAATATCTCCATTTTTCAAAACTATTTTTTTATCGGGAATACCATGTACTACTGTTTCATTTACAGAAATACATGTAGAAGCGGGATAAGGCGGATAAGGTCTTCCTATATCATAGCCTTTTGTCCCGGGGATTGCCCCCTGAGTTCTTATATAATCTTCGGATATTTTATCCAATTCATAAGTGCTTATCCCTGCTTTTATATGTTTCGGTAGTATATCCTCAAATAATCTCGCTATAATTTCATTTGCTTTTTTTATTTTTTTTATTTCATCCAATGTTTTATAAACTATCATTTTTTTACTTCTTTCCATTATTTTCTTTTATTTTCTTTATTTCTTATTATTTTCATTTTCTTTATTTCTCATTGTTTTCAGATAATATTTTATCTACGAAAATTCTTACTAAAATTAGACACGTGTTTTAATAACCTACCATAATTTTATTTCAAAATAATATTTTCTAATAAGAACTTATCTAAAAATGCACTATGATAACATATTGTAATTTTATTTTTCCAATATCTCAATTATATCTTTTGTAATTTCTTCCAATTTTTTAGTTCCGTCAACGGTATAGACTTTTCCCTGTTTTTTATAGTAATCCAATACAGGAGCAGTCTGTTTATTATATACTTCAAGTCTTTTCACTACTGTTTCTTCGTTGTCATCAGCTCTCTGTTCCAAGTCCTCAGGATTTTCGTCTACAGGAGGATTATATTTGATATGGTAAATTTTCCCTGTTTTTTTCGATACTCTTCTTCCCGTAATTCTTTCTATAATTTCATCATCACTTACATCAAGTGCAATAACTTTTTCTATTTTTTTATTAAATTTTTCAAGTATCCCGTCAAGTGCTTCAGCTTGGGCAACTGTTCTCGGAAATCCGTCCAGAATAAATCCTTTTTCACAATCGGCTTCCTGAAGTCTTGCTTCCACAAGTCCGTTTACTATATCATCCGATACGAGTTTCCCCTCATCCATAAGTTTTTTAGCTTCCAGTCCCAATGGAGTTTTATTGGCAATAGCAGCTCTCAATATATCTCCTGTGGAAATTTGAGGTATTTCATATTTTTTAGTCAATTCTTTCGCCTGAGTTCCTTTTCCTGCTCCCGGAGCTCCAAATAATATTATATTCATAGTTTTTTCACACGAAATCAGCAATAACAGTAATTCGTGTACTCCTTTCCCTGTATTTATTTCTTATTTATTATTTATTTTACCATATTTTTAAGTAAATTTGAATGGTATATCAGCTATAACAAATATATCCCATTTTAATGTTGTTTTTTGCCCTTTAAAATGTTATTATTTCAATATAAATATTGAACACAGATAAACTCAAAAGGAGAATTTTAATTATGCTGTATCCGTTAAAATTTAAAAAAGTTTTTATTGAAAAAGTCTGGGGAGGTCGAGAATTTGAAACAAAACTCGGTATGACTCTCCCAAAAGATAAAAAAATAGGAGAATCATGGGAAATTTCAGCTCATCCTAACGGAATGAGTATCATAGAAAACGGTTTTCTTGCAGGAAAAACTTTACAGGAAGTTTACAATGAATATAAAGGAAAACTTGTAGGAGAAAAAGTTTACAGTGAGTATAAAGACAGATTTCCTCTGCTTATCAAGTATCTTGATGTAAATGATAGACTTTCCATACAGGTACATCCGAATGATGAGATTGCCATGAAAAATCATAATGAACTTGGAAAAAGCGAGTCATGGTATATTATGGAAGCCAGTGATGATGCTGTCCTTATAATGGGTATGAAACCCGGTATTACAAAGGGCGATTTTTTAAAAAAAGCTGAAAATAATGATTTCAAAGGATTATTCGAGGAAAAATCCGTAAAAAAAGGTGATTTCATAGATATTGTTCCGGGAACGGTACACGCTTCACTGAAAGGCAGTGTTCTTTTTGCAGAGATACAGGAAAATTCGGACATTACTTACAGAATTTATGATTTTGACAGATTGGAAAATGGTGTAAAGAGAAAACTGCACATTAAAGAAGCGTCGAATGTTATAGATTTTGACAGAAAAGTAGACATTGTAAATACAGATTTTGCTAAAAATGAAACAAGGAAAAACATTATAAGAAAAAAATATTATTCCATTGACAAAATAAAAATAAACGACAGTTTTTCGGACACAAATGACAAAAGTATGATTATTTATTCCATACTGGACGGAGAAGGCTTAATTATACAGGATAAAGACTTATCAGATAGTAATATGGAAACTGAAAGTCAAGACAACTGTTCACTTAATATAAAAAAGGGAGAGTCTATATTAGTTCCTCCTCATATAAATGTTACTTTAAAAGGAAATTTTGAAATATTAAGAACGATTATTGAATAAAATATTGAAAGAGGTGAAGTAAATTGAAATATAATTTTGATGAAATAATTGACAGAAAAAATAACCATTCTACGAAATACAACGAACTTATGAAAAAATTCGGAACGGATGACGTTATTCCCCTTTGGATTGCCGATATGGATTTCAAAACGGCAGAACCCATAATAAAAGCTGTTGAAGAAAAAGCAAGACACGGTATTTTCGGCTATGTTTACAGACCTGATGAATATTTTCAGTCTTTTATAAATTGGCAAAAAAGACAGCATAACTGGAATGTGGACAAGGAACTGTTAAGTTTCAGCATAGGTGTTGTTCCCGCCCTTGCTACATTAGTTAAGCAATTTTCAGAAAAAGGCGATAAAATACTAATTCAGACACCTGTTTATTCCGAATTTTATGATATTAATCATGATAACGGGAGAACTGTTATTGAAAATAAATTTTCGGAGAAAGACGGAGAATATTTCTTAGATTTGAAAGATCTTGAAAATAAGCTGAAAGAACAGCCAAAATTATTTATTTTCTGTAACCCTCAGAATCCTATCGGACACGTATGGACTTATGACGAACTGAAAGCTATTGGAGATTTATGTATCAAATATAACGTTCCCGTAGTATCGGATGAAATTCATGCAGACCTCACTTTATGGGGAAATAAGCATATCCCTTTTGCGAGTGTTTCAGAAGAAATCGCCAAAAATACTATCACTTGCACATCTACGGGAAAAGCCTTCAATCTTGCGGGATTACAATGTGCAACTGTAGTATTCAACAATTTACAGGAAAAACAGAAGTTCGACAAATTTTGGAAAGACCTTGAAGTACATAGAAACAATCCTTTCAATTTAGTCGCTACAATCGCTGCTTACAATGAGGGAGATGAATATCTTTCCCAGTTGAAAAAGTATCTTGAAGATAATATTATGTTTGTTCATAATTATTTAAAAGACAACATTCCTAAGATAAAATCAAATATTCCTCAAGCTACTTATTTAATCTGGCTTGATTGTCGGGAATTAGGGTTAAATCAAAAAGAGCTTGAAGAATTTATGTTAAAAAAAGCAAAACTCGGACTTAATCCGGGAAGAGCCTTTCAGAAAGATTTGGAAGGATTTATGAGGCTCAATTCCGCCTGTCCGAGAGCTGTCCTAAAAAAGGCAATGGAACAACTGAAAAATGCTGTAAACAAACTTTTAAAATAAACTCTGTATAATAATTAATTATAATTCCAATGTAAAAAATATATTTATTCATATAATAAAATATTATTTTTTACATTGTTTTTATTGTTAAATTTTGATTTTAAATATTTTATTTTATTCATTGACAATATAACATAAATATAGTATTATATTTGTATGTAAAAATATTTTCGAGGAAAAAGATATATATCCGAAAATAGAAAATAAAATTATCCGTACTTAATTTAGTTTCTAAATTTGAAAATGATACCAATATTTAACTTATCGAAAGGAGTGCTAAAAAGATAAAAAAACTTTATCTTTTATCTGATGAAATTATGAAATACAAAAGTGTGTTCATTTTATTTACTCTATCTGCTGTTCTTTTTTCAGCAGTTACGGTTATGAAAAATGACAATATGTCAAAATCTAAAAAAGATATGAAAATGCAAAATATGAATGATAAGAAAGGAATGATAATGGACGACAAAAATACCGCAAAATCCGATACAAAAGAGAACATTAGGGAAATATATCTCGCAGGAGGGTGTTTCTGGGGGATTGAAGCTTATATGGAAAGAATATATGGAGTAAAGGACGCTACTGTAGGCTATGCCAATGGAAAAACAACTGATACAAACTATCAGCTGATACACGGTACAGGCCATGCAGAAACGGTACATGTAAAATATGATACCAATAAAATATCCCTTGAAAAATTACTGAAATATTATTTTCAGGTTATAGACCCTACAAGTGTAAATAAACAGGGAAATGACAGAGGAATACAATATAGAACGGGAATATATTACACAGACTCAAAAGATAAAAATATTATTCTAAAAGAAATTGAAGAACAGCAAAAAAAATATAACGACAAAATTCAGGTTGAAGTAGAGCCATTGAAAAATTACATATTAGCTGAAGAATATCATCAGGATTACCTGAAGAAAAATCCTAACGGATACTGCCATATAGATTTGGAACAGGCAAATAATGTTATTATAGACCCTAATGACTACCCTAAACCGAGTGATAAGGAACTTCAGTCAAAACTGACTCCTTTACAGTACAGTGTTACTCAGAAAAAAAATACCGAACATTCTTTCAGTAACGAATACTGGGACAATCATGAAGCAGGGTTATATGTAGATATAACTACCGGCGAACCCCTATTTTCATCAAAAGATAAGTATGACTCAGGCTGCGGCTGGCCAAGTTTTACAAAACCTATTATAAAAGAAGTTGTTACTTATCAGGAAGACACCAGTTTTAACATGATAAGAACAGAAGTCCTAAGCAGAAGTGGAAAAGCACATTTAGGACATGTATTTAACGACGGTCCGAAAGACAAAGGCGGACTAAGATACTGTATAAACAGTGCATCTATAAAATTTATACCATTAGAAAATATGGAAAAAGAAGGTTACGGATACCTTGTAAATCTAATAAAATAATTAAGGAGTAAAAAAAATATGTTTGAACAGCATTTATTTATAGGAGGAATATTTACAGCAGGGCTTGTATCTTTTTTTTCTCCATGCATCTTCCCTATAGTACCTGTATATTTGGGAATTTTGAGTAAAGGAAAAAGAACAGTTATAAATACATTTTTATTTATACTCGGGTTATCTTTCACATTTGTATCTTTAGGATTTAGTGCAGGATTTTTAGGTCATATATTTTTCAATGATTATATAAGGATTGGAGCAGGCATTCTCGTTATTATCTTAGGAATACATCAGACAGGAATAATCAAACTTAAACAACTGGAAAAAACAAAATTACTTACGGTAGACACTCATGGTAAAAATTCATCATTGGAAGCATTGATATTAGGGCTGACATTCAGTTTAGGTTGGACTCCGTGTATCGGTCCTGTTTTAGGTTCTATCCTTGCAATTTCAGGAAACGAAGGTTCGGCTCTATATGGAGGAATGATGATGTTTATTTATGTTTTAGGTCTTTCTATGCCATTTATACTATTTTCTCTTTTTTCAAAAAAAGTCTTGGAAAAAGCAAAAAATTTAAATAAACATTTAAATAAATTCAGAATCATAGGAGGTGTCCTTATAATTTTAATGGGTATTTTACTCATAGCAGACAAACTGCATTTTTAAATATAATTGAATATAAAAGAATAATAGAAAGGATAAAAATTATGAAAAAGATTATTACATTTCTGATGATAATGTTATGTTTCAATTCTTTAGCGACAGGAGGCACTTCATTGGACGGAATTCAGTTAAAAGACTTAAACAACAAAACTGTTACACTCGGTAAATATAAAGGAAAAAAAGTTTATATAAAAATGTGGGCTTCATGGTGTCCTACATGTCTTGCAGGATTACATGAAATAAATTCATTAAGTGCAGATAAAAACAAAAATTTTCACATTATAGCAATAGCTTCTCCCGGACATAGAGGAGAAAAATCTAAAGATAAATTTGTACAATGGTATAAAGGATTGGAATATAAGAATATTACAGTATTAATAGATGAAAAAGGAGAAGTCCTGAAAAAAGCCCAGATTAGAGGATATCCTTCAAATATTATACTGGATTCAAATTCAAATATTATAAAAGTTCTGCCGGGACATCTGAATGCCGAACAGATAAAAGAAGCCGTAAAATAATGTATAATATTCTGATTATCGACGATGAACTTATAATAAGAAGAGGAATAAAAACTTTTACAAATTTTAAAAAAATGAACGATCTTATTCTCTTAAGAAAAAGTTTTTTTGACCTTATTATAATTTCAGTTTCCCTTATTTTTACTACTAAAAGTATTTATACAAAAAATCCAAAAATGATTTGAACTAAATTCAATATTTTTGGATTTATTTTTATATCTACCAAATTTTTATGATACTTCAAAGAGTTATCCTAAAAAATTTTAAAACTATATCTGTATTGTTATTTGTATTATTATTTTTTCAGAATAACTTATTCTGTTAATCTATCATCTAAATTGCTCATTATTTCGTTCCGAATATTCTATCTCCTGCATCTCCCAATCCAGGGTAAATATATGCCTTAGAATTAAGTCCCTCATCTATTGCAGCTATATAAAGGTCAACGTCAGGATGTTTCTCTATGACCTTTTTTATGCCTTCAGGAGCACCTATGATACACAACATGGTAATATTTTTTACTCCTTTTTCCTTTAAATAATCAATAGTATAAATCATGGACCCCCCTGTCGCAAGCATGGGATCTGTTATAAACACTTGACTTTCTGCCACATTCATAGGCATTTTTGCATAGTAGTAAACAGGTTTCAAAGTTTCTTCATTTCTATATACTCCCAAATGTCCGACTTTGGCATTGGGAAGCAATTGTAAGATACCTTCTACCATTCCCAGACCCGCTCTCAAAATAGGTACTAATGTTACAGGCTCATCTAAAATTTTTGTTTTTGTTTTCTGAATAGGTGTTTCAATCTCAATTTCTTTTAATTGTAAATGTTTTGTCGCTTCATAAACCATAAGTCCTGCTATTTCATTCAAACTTTCTCTAAATAGCTTTGTATCAGTATTTTTATTTCTTAAATTTGTAAGTTTATGCTCAATTAGAGGATGTTTTAATTCATAAACCGCCATTGATAATCACTCCATTCTTTATTTTCTATAAATTCTCAAAAAAAAACAGAGAATACTACTATTAAAAATAGTAACTCTGCCCGTATTATAAATTATATTTTTTCTTAAATTTATCAACTCTTCCTGTTTCATCGACAAATTTAGATTTACCTGTATAAAAAGGATGCGAAGTTGAACTTGTTGCAACTTTAATTACAGGATATTCTTGTCCTTCAAAAGTTGTCGTTTCTTTTGAAGCTTTTGTAGATTTTCCTAAAAATCTATCTCCGTTACTTGTATCTTCAAATACAACAAATCTGTAGTCAGGATGTATATCTTTTTTCATATTTGACTCCTTTCTATCTATTAAATTTACGATATTTTTTTCGCTATTTCAAATAATAATATCATATTTTCATCATATTTTCAAGTGATTTTTTGAAACAAAATAAATAAAAAATAGGTTCAATAAAATCTTAAACCTATTTTTCACTAATTAAATAATCTTTTGTAAGCAATATTATTTACTAAGGTTATTATCTTAAAGATTTCAACAATTCAAAATCTTCTAATATTTTTTGTTCTTTTTTGATTTCTTTGTCTAATTCAGCTCTTAAAGATTTGAATTCAGCCATTTTTTGTTTGAATTCTTTTCCAAAGATACTTGTATTAGCATTTGCTTCAATATCAGCTATTCTTTGGTCAATATTTGCTTGCATAGCTACATATTTGTCCAATCTTTGTTGAGCTGCTTGAGCTAAAGCTGCTTGCTCATTGAATTTTTGTTGCTCCATTTGGTCTAATCTCTGTAATTGTTTTTCTAAATTGTTTAAACTGTCTTCTAAAGAAGATTTTTTTGCTGGTGCTGCATAAGCCATACTACTTAATACTAATACACCTGCTAAAATTGCTAATTTTTTTTTCATTTTTAATTTCCTCCTTTTAATTCTTCTACTTTATTAAAGTTATCTACTACTTTAGATAATCTTGCTATTTCTACATCTAATGCTTTTACTACATTTTTATATTCTTTTACAAGAGTTTCATACTCACCTTTGAAATATTTTGTGTTTCTTGTTTGTTCCAATTTAACCATTTTTTCTTCAATAGCTGCTTTCAAGGCTTGTTTTTCCTGTAACTGTTGAGAAGCATTTTCAGCATTTCCTCTCAATTTTGAATATTGCTGATTTTCCATATTAACAAGTTGGTTATATTCATTTTCCAATTTGTTATATTTAGCATTTAATGTTTGATAATCTGCAAATGAAACTGCACTTAACAATACAAATAAAATTCCTAATTTTTTCATAACATCCTCCTAAAGATATTTAATTAATTATATTTCAAAACAAATCTTTTGTATATTATATATTATTTATACTACCTTGTCAATATTTTTCTTGACCAATTCGTTTTAAGAAAAAGAGCTAATTTAATAGCTCTTTTTTATTTTGAATATTAAATTTTAACAAATTATTGATTGATTAATTTTACGTTATTGAAGTCAACGTTTTGGAAGAATAATTCAACTCTTCTGTTATTGTATCTTCCTTGAACAGTTTTGTTAGTATCAGCTGGTTGAGATTCTCCTTTACCTGTGATTGAACCGTAAGATATAGAGTTTTTCAATCCATATTCTCTTAACAATCTAGCAACGTTTTGTGCTCTTGCTACTGATAATTTTTGGTTATAAGCATCTGAACCTGTAGAATCTGTATGTCCTATGAAATCAATTGTTCCACCATCAGCAAATTGGTTAATTACATTTGCGATAGTTCCTAAATCTTTAGCTTCTGCTTGATTAGGTACTCTTCCGTCAACTTTAAATCCTTTAATTACACATTTTCTTTCATCAGCTGAACAGTTGAATGGGAATACAGCAGTTTTTGTATTTACTACAACTGGTTCTGGTTTTGCAGGTTCAACAACTTGCTCAACAACAGTTTGAGTAACTACTTTTGGTGATCTGTCATTTTGTAATTTTCCAAATCTGTATCCTAATCTTAATCCAAATGAATCTACTTTATCTCTATCTCTTGATTTTGTGTCTCTATCTTTATATTTCAAGTTTGTTCTTTCATATATAGCTTCCAATGAAACAGGTCCAAATTCAGTTCCTATTCCTGCAGCTGTATATAATCCACCTGAAACGTCTACTCCAGCTTTTCCTAATTTTTTATCTTCGTTAGCAAAAGCATATCCTGCTCTTCCTAATACATATAATACATCATTTCCTGAACTTGTAGTAATTAAATTGAATTTACCTAAAGCATAGACAGGTGCTACTCTTGCGATTTTACCGTCTTTATCTTTTTTATCAATTAATTTTCCAGATTTTGGAGAGAATTTGTATTCAGCTCCTAATCCCCATTCAAATTCACCTTGGTTATCAAGAATGTATTCTAAACCTAAAGTTGGTCCTCCTTTAAGTCTAAAATCTTCTCCTACTGCAGATGCACCATTTTTATATTTTCTACTAAAATCATATCCACCTTTTAATTGGAATTCTGACGCTACAGCATTTAATGCTAATAAAGCTGTTCCTAAAATAACTAACTTTTTCATTTAATTTCCTCCTTAATATTTCAAACATTTGATTTTTCAAATAGTCTCCCTAATCTTCTTCTAAGATTATACTATATGTTGTCAAAAAAATCAACCATTTTTTTATTTTTATTTTTTTCCCGTTTTTATTTTTATTTTTTATTTTTAGAAATTTTTCTTTTTAGAAATAAATTTTTTCTAAGCATTGTAAACACTGGATTTCATTTGTAATTGCCTTTTTTTTAAAAACATCTTTTTTTAAATTTTCTACCTGTATTTAAAAATTAAATTTTAAAAAATAAAAATTATTTTTTGATTAAATTTTATAAATTTAATATTTTGTCGGTATTTTTTTCCAATTTTTTCAATAATGATATTCTATTATTTTTTATCTCTGTATTTTCATCATTTATTATTACTTTATCAAAAAAATCATTTATAACCTCTTCATTATCAATCAATATAGATGTATATGTTTCAAATTCACTGTTTTCAATCTTTTCGAGTTTATTTATAAATAAAAGCAAATTCTTTTCCTGTTCAGTATTAAATAAATTCTCATTGACAGCTATATTATTTTCTTTTTCATCTTTTAAAATATTTTTTACTCTTTTCAGCAGATTTATGAGCTTATCGAATTTCTCAGTTTTTGATAATTTTGACAATACTTTCAGTCTTTCATCAAGCTTTACGATATTACTTTCCAAATCAATTTCATAATTAATCAGGTCTTTATTATATTTTTCTGATAAAACATTTATTATTCTTTGTTTAAAGAACTCTGTTACGTCTTCTATTACATTTTTTTCAGTTACTTTTTTATCATCAGAAAAAATCTCATATGATTTTTTTATAAGTTCTTTATAATCATATTCCAATACCGAGCTTAATGTAACATAGACTATACCTTGAACTGCACGTCTTAAAGCATAAGGGTCTTTTGAGCTTGTAGGCTTTAATCCCACAGAAAAACAACCTATAACGGTATCCATTTTATCTGCAATTCCTGCCAGAGCTCCTTCTATCGTTGTAGGCAAAATATCTCCCTGATATCTTGGCAGATAATGTTCAAAAATACCCAAAGCTACATTTTTATTTTCTCCCTGTTTTTCAGCATAGATTGAACCCATAAAGCCCTGTAATTTAGTAAATTCTTTCTCTGAAATTACATTCGATACTAAATCGGCTTTAGCAAGCTCGACTGTTCTAAGAACATTTTCCTTATCTGACTGTTTTCCAGTTTTTTCTATCAGATATTCGGCAATTTTTTTACTTCTCCGTATTTTATCATATATTGTACCCATATCTTTTTGAAAAGTTACTTCTTTTAATTTTTCAACATTGTCCGAAAATTTATTTTTCAGGTCTTCTTCAAAGAAAAACTTCGCATCGGCAAGTCTTGGTTCTATGACTTTTTCATTACCTTTTTTTACAGTTTCGGAATATTCGGGAGCATTTCTTACAAGTATAAATTTATTAGTCAGTTTTCCATTTTTATCTTTTACAGGAAAATATCTCTGATGAGTTTCCATTGTAATTGTCGTAATATCTTCAGGAAGTTGTAAATAATCTTTGTTATATTCTCCTTTTATGACATATGGATATTCTATAAGATTTACTACTTCTTCCATTAAATAGTCGTTTATTATGGCTGTGTCTCCGTCTTTTTCGCAACTTTCTTTTATACCTTTCAGAATTTCCTCACGTCTTTTATCTTTTTTGGGAATAACAAAATTTTCTTTTAACGTTTTTTCATATTCTGAAGGACTCGAGATCGCTACATCCTGAGAAGCGAAATATCTCATTCCCCTCGTTTTATTTGAGCCTTTTATTCCTTCAAACTCAAAATTCAGAACTTCATTTCCAAACAGAGTAACAAACCACTTAATAGGTCTTGCAAATCTGAAAGATTTATCTCCCCATTTCATTGATTTTTCAAATTCTATTTTTCTTATTATATTACTCAATATCTCAGGTAATATTTCCTTTGTTTCTTTTCCTTTTACAAATTTTTCAACAGAGATATATTTTCCTTTTTCATTTTCAACTATTTTAATATCTTCTTTTTCGGCACCTTGAGATTTTACAAATCCTTCTCCCGCTTTTGTCAATTCTCCGTCTTTATATGCTATTTCAATTGACGGTCCTATACTTTTTTTATCAAGGTCTTCCTGTTTTTCAGCTATATTTTTTATTATTACGGCAACTCTTCTCGGTGTACTGAAGGACTCTATTTCTGAAAAAGAAATCCTCTCCACTTTTAACTCATCTTCGGTTATTTTTTTCAAATCAGCTTCTGCCTTATCTACATATCTTGAAGGAAGCTCTTCCAATCCTATTTCAAAAAGAAAATCCATATAATCTCCTCCTTTTACCAAAGTTATTTTATTATTTCTTCAACAACGGATATCCTAAATTTTTTCTTACTTCTATAAACTGTTCCGCACATTTTTTTGCCAAATCTCTTACTCTCAGTATGTAGGACATCCTCTCCGTTGTGCTTATCGCTCCCCTTGCATCAAGATTATTGAATGTATGGGAGCATTTCAGAACATAGTCATAAGCAGGTAATACAAGTTTATGCTCAAGACAATTCAGTGCCTCTTTTTCGTACATATCAAACAATTGAAAATTCATAGGCACATCAGCCACCTCAAAACTGTATTTTGACATTTCATATTCATACTGAAAACGTCTTTCTCCGTATTTTACACCTTTTGCCCATTCCAAATCATAGACATTATCCTTATCCTGCAAATAAAGAGCTATTCTTTCAAGTCCGTATGTCAGTTCTGCCGGAGTTATCTCAACTTCAATTCCTCCAACCTGCTGAAAATAAGTAAACTGCGTTATTTCCATTCCGTCAAGCCATACTTCCCAACCAAGTCCCCACGCTCCGAGTGTGGGACTCTCCCAGTTATCCTCAACAAATCTTATATCATGTTTCTTAGGGTCTATCCCTAAAGCCATCATACTTTCAAGATAAAGTTCCTGTATATTCTCAGGGGAAGGTTTCATTATTACCTGAAACTGATGATGTTGATAAACTCTGTTAGGATTTTCTCCATATCTTCCGTCTTTCGGTCTTCGTGAAGGTTCTACATAAGCTATGTTCCAAGGTTCGGGACCTAAAGACATTAAAAACGTATCAGGATTGAAAGTTCCCGCTCCTGTTTCCACATCATAGGGATTACCGATTACACAACCTTTTTCTCCCCAAAATTTCTGAAGTGTCAATATTATTTCCTGAAAAGTCATATTAATACATCTCCTTTCCAATTTATTTAATTTTTTGTAACCCTTTTTTTGGCCGATATTTTCTGAAAAAATAATCAATCACAATAATATATATTCCTATATGTACGTACATATCGGCAACATTGAATACAAAACTCCAGATACCTCTAAAATCTATCATATCTACGACAAATCCTCTGAATATCCTGTCAGCCATATTTCCCACTGCTCCTGCCGCTATTACGGAAACTCCTATTTTCGTCCACTTGGTATAATTCTTAAAATTCTTAAATTCGGAAAACACTATGTATCCTATCAAAATTATACTTAAAACAGTAAAAACATTTATTTTTCCCTGAAACAGTCCAAAAATTCCTCCATGATTTTCCACGTAAGTTATATGAAAAAAATTTTTTAGAACGGGAATTGAGTAGCCTACCTGTCCTTGAGATAATTTTACTATTTCATATTTTGTGAACTGGTCTACTAAACCAAGAATTATAATTATCAATATATAAAGCATATTTTTTCCCTTTTTCTTCCTATTTTTTTTCTGAAGCAAGAACTTTAGCACATCTTGGACAAACATCCGGATGTTCAGGGTCATTTCCTACTTCTTCATGATACTTCCAACATCTTTCACATTTTTTTCCTAATGCTTTTATTACTCCTATGGAAATTCCCGAAATTTCACTTTGTTCAAGCTCATCATTTACAAATTTTGTCTGAGAAACAATGAATAAATCAGATACTTCATCTTCAGTATAGTCTTTCAGAAAATCAAAGTCGGCATTATCAACTTTTAAAAGAACTCTCGCATCAAGGGAATGTCCTATCAGACCGTTCTGTCTTTCAGCTTCAAGTTTTTTGTTTACTTCTTTTCTCAAATGTTGAATTTTACTCCATTTTTTTGCAAGTTCATCGTTTTTATATTCAGGAATTAAATCTATCCAGCTTGATAAATGTACACTTTCCTCATCTTTCAGAGCTTCAGGTATTCTCTCCCAAATCTCATCTGCTGTAAATGAAAGAACAGGAGAAATTATTCTTACTAATACTTTCAAAGTTTCAGCCAGTACAGTTTGGGTACTTCTTCTTTCAAGGGAATCCTTTTCTTCGCAGTACAGTCTGTCTTTCACTATATCCAAATAAAATGATGACATATCTATCGAACAGAAATAGCTGATTTCCTGAAATAAGCTGTAAAACTCATATTTATCATAATATTGTGTAGTTTTTTCTTTCAGTTCTTCTAATTTATGCAATGCCCATTTATCTATTTCATACATATCATTGTAATTTACTTTTTTATTTTCATAGTCGAAATCATTCAGATTTCCCATTAAAAATCTTGCAGTATTTCTAATTCTTCGATATGCGTCCGACATCTGCTGCAATATATTTTCAGAAATTCTTACATCTTCCCTGTAATCTACTGAAGACACCCAGAGCCTCAATATATCTGCTCCGTATTTTTCAACTATATCTTTTGGGAGTATTGTATTTCCAAGAGATTTGGACATTTTTCTGCCCTGCCCGTCCATTACAAAACCGTGTGTAAGTACCCTCTTATAAGGAGCGTCTTTTGTACTTGCTATTGATGTAAGAAGTGATGACTGGAACCAACCTCTGTGCTGATCACTTCCTTCAAGATACAAATCAGCAGGTCTTGGAAGTCCTCTCGGAATAAGCACACCTCTATGTGATGCTCCCGAATCAAACCAGACATCCATTATACTTCTTTCTTTTCTCAATTTAGTATTTTTCAGATTATATTTTTCAAGAAGTTCTTCTCCAATTATTTCTTCAGCTTCATATTTCCACCAAATGTCAGTTCCTTCCTTTTTGACGAGTTCGATTACTTTATCCATTATTTCAGGCTCATAAATGACTTCATTCGTTTCGGCATTATAGAACAAAGGTATAGGCACTCCCCAAACTCTCTGTCTTGAAATAGTCCAGTCAGGTCTTGTTTCAAGCATCGCATTAATCCTGTTTTTACCCCATTCAGGTACAAACTCCACATCTTCCAGAGCTTTCAACGCATTTCTTCTGACATCGCTTTCGTCCACACTTATAAACCACTGTTCTGTAGCCCTGAATATTACAGGCTTTTTACTTCTCCAGTCATGGGGATAGGAATGGACAAATTTACTGTGATGTAATAAATGTCCACTATTTGTCAAATCTTCCACAATTATATTACTCGCTTTTGCATAAAACAGTCCCTCATATTTACCGGCTTCTTTTGTCATATGACCTCTGTCATCAACAGGAGATAATATACCGATTCCATATTTTAGGGAATAATTGTAGTCATCAACTCCATGTCCCGGTGCCGTATGTACCGCTCCCGTACCTGCATCTGCTGTTACATAATCTCCTACCATTACCAGCCCTTCTCTGTCCATAAAAGGATGTCTGTAATGAGTATTTTCAAGGTCTGTTCCTTTAAACTCACTTATTAGCTCATAAGAAAGTCCAAGTGTTGCAAATACTGTTTCTGCAAGGCTTTTTGCTAAAATAAGGTTTCCTTTTTCTGTTTTATACAGTCCATAATCAAATTCAGGATGCAGGAACACTCCCAAGTTCGCAGGTAATGTCCATGGCGTTGTTGTCCAGATTAGGATATTTGCCTCATCTACGCCTAATTTATCCAGTAGATCCTGTGAAGCTTCAAACTTTACATAGATAGAGTGAGATTCTACATCTTTATATTCGATTTCAGCTTCGGCAAGAGCCGTTTCAGTGGTAGGCGACCAGTATACAGGTTTCAATCCTTTGTAAATATATCCATTTTCGTATATTTCCTTAAAGACTTTCAGTTGTTCAGCTTCATATTCAGGTCTTAAAGTAATATAGGGGTCTTCCCAGTTTCCCAATATTCCCAGTCTTATAAATTCTTCTTTTTGTTTCTCTACCCATTTCAATGCATATTTTTTACATTCCTGTCTTATTTCAAGAGGAGTCATATTTCTCGCTTTTTCTCCGTATTCTTCCATTATTTTCCACTCAATAGGAAGTCCGTGAGTATCCCAACCGGGAATATACGGAGCATTATACCCTCTCAATCTCTTATATTTCAATATTATATCTTTCAAAACCTTATTCAGGGCATGACCTATATGTATGTTTCCATTAGCATAAGGCGGTCCGTCGTGCAACACAAAAAACTCATTTCCTTCTCTCAATGATTTTTTGTAAATTTCAGATTTTTTCCAGTCTCTTAATGTTAACGGCTCTTTCTGAGCAAGATTTGCTTTCATTTTAAAACTTGTTTTCGGCAAATTGAGCGTCCCCGCATAATCCACCTTTTCGACATTCTGTTCTTCCGACATTTTTCCTCCAAATTCATTGATTTTCTTATTTTAAATTCATATATTTATCTTACATTATCTTTTGATATCTGATATTAATTCATCAATCTGTAACTATGCTATCATCACACTACCTATAAATACCAATATTCCTAAAATTATTGCATACACTATTGAATATTTAATAGTAAATTTCAGCATATCCCCTTCCTGTCCTACAAGTCCTACAGTTGAAGCTGCTATTGCTATATTCTGCGGAGAAATCATTTTTCCTCCTGTAGCCCCTGCTGTATTGGAAGCTATAAGCAAAGATTTTAGTATATCACTGCCAGGTTTCAGCCCCTCTGCCACACTGTGTTGCAAATCACCAAATAAAAGATTTGAGGACAAATCACTTCCTGTAACGAAAGTTCCTATTGTTCCTAAAAACGGGGAAATCATAGGAAAACCTTTTCCTGTAAGACTTACAAAACCGTCCGCTATACTCTGTATCATTCCACTGTGTTTCATAACTACCGATAATGCGACTATCCCCATAATAACAGTTAGTGAAGGTATTTTATGAACTGTAGTATGCCATAATACCTCTCCCATATCCTTAATTTTAGCTTTCTGAACAAATCCTGCCAGTACAGTAGCTAAAAACAATGGTGCCGCAGGAGCAAGAAGCCATTTAAATGTTACGCTCGGATCTCCTCCGTCCCTAAACCATATATCCTGATTTCCCAAGGCAAAATTAAATTTAGTTGTTGTAGGTTCAAGTAACTGATGAATACTTTCTACAACAGGACTTGTGCCGACTATAAGCACTATCATAAGAATATAAGGAAGCCATGCAAGTAAAGCCTCTTTTGCTGTAACAGGTGCTTTTACAAAATTTTCTTCATTTTTAATAAATATTTTTATAGATACTATCATCAATATCATTGCAAACAGACTTGACAGGATTGTAGGCAATTCCGCTCCCATTGTAAAAGCAATTACAGGCTGTATAAGATATCCCAGTATTGAAGCTACTATTATAGGAATAATTCCCCTACCGTAAGCAGAATCTTTACCGCCTTCCACTTCTTTATTTGCCATTTTTACTATAATAAACGGAATAATACATGTCAAAATCAGTAACA
This sequence comes from Pseudoleptotrichia sp., assembly GCF_057270515.1. Taxonomy (NCBI): domain Bacteria; kingdom Fusobacteriati; phylum Fusobacteriota; class Fusobacteriia; order Fusobacteriales; family Leptotrichiaceae; genus Pseudoleptotrichia; species Pseudoleptotrichia sp. Next base: position 35,801 of record NZ_DBHIXS010000010.1, read on the forward strand.
GCAACGACGTAAACAAAGGCGTATAGTTCCCTGTTTTATCAAGCCCAAGTTTTGAAACCATTGTTGTAACGGGCAATCCTACTGTACCGAAAGCTGTAGGAGTAGAGTTCGCTATAAGACATATCAATGCCGCATTTAAAGGATTAAACCCTAAAGATACCATTATTGCCGCAGGAATTGCAACAGCAGTTCCGTATCCTGCTATCCCCTCTATAAATCCTCCAAATCCCCATGCAAGCACTAAAGCCTGAGCTCTTTTATCAGTAGTAATATTCCCCAACATTTTTTTCACTGTTTCGATTTTTCCTGTCTTTACTGACAAATCATAAGCAAACAATGCCGCAATAACTACAAATCCAATCGGCATCCATGCCACTGAAAATCCCTCTATTACTGAAGCCAATATCCCCTGTACCGGCATTCTCCATGCAGGAACAACAAAAGTCAGAACAATTGCTACAAACAAACTCATATACGCACTGAACATTGCTGATTTTTTCAGACCTGCCAGCAGTACCAAAAACAATATTATCGGAACCAGTCCTATTAAAAATAAACTCATTTTTTACCTTCTTTCTCTACATATCTAATTTCTAATCATTGATTTATAATTATTTTTCTTAATCATTTTTATAATGACACTCTAATTATGTTAATCTTATCAAATATTTCATAATGTTTTTCTATTATATTATTGATTTATTTTATTTATTATATTCCTTTTCTTGTAAGTCCTACTCTTCCTCTTTCTTTATCCAGAGACAAAATTTTAACTTTTATTATCTGTCCTACGGATAATTCTTTCGTAGGGTCTGATACAAATTTATCGGATATTTGTGATATATGGATTAACGCATCATTTTTTAGTCCTATATCTACAAAAACTCCGAATTTGGCAACATTTCTTACTGTTCCCTCCAAGACCATTCCTTCTTTCAAATCGTCCATATTGAGAATATCAGATCTTAATAGAGGCTTCTCAAACTCATCTCTCGGATCTCTCCTGTCTTTTAACAATGCTCCGTATACATCCTTTGCGGTCTGAGGTCCGAAGTCATTTTCTTTTATAATTTTTTCCAGATTGATTGTTTTCAATTTTTGTCTGACTTCATCCAGATTTTCTTTTAAATCTGAAACTTTACAGCCTGCTTCTTTTAATATAGTTTCAGCAATATGATAAGATTCTGGGTGAATTATAGTATTGTCAAGGGGATTTTCACTGCCCGGTACTACTATAAAACCCGCCATTTGCTCAAAAGCCTTGTCGCCTAAACCTTTTACCTTTTTCAATTGCTTTCTGTCTTTAAAATCTCCATTTTCATGTCTATAATCCACAAGATTTTTAGCGACATTTTTCTTAATCCCCGAAACAAAACTCAACAATGCCCACGAAGCTGTATTAATATTTACACCGACATTATTTACCACATGTTCTATTGTCTGCTCCAGTGTTTCATTGAGTTTTTTCTGATTCACATCATGCTGATACATCCCTACACCTATAGACTTTGGGTCTATTTTTACAAGTTCTGCCATAGGGTCCTGTATTCTTCTTGCTATGGATATCGCCCCCCTTGCCGTTACATCAAGGTCAGGAAATTCTTCTATAGCAAGTTTTGATGCAGAATATACCGAAGCTCCCGCTTCGCTTACTATGAGATACGACACCTGCTTTTTAGCTTCTTTTATTATTTTTGCCACAAAGCTTTCTGTTTCTCTCGAAGCTGTACCGTTTCCTATCGCTATTATATCCACATCGTATTTATCAATATAGTTCAATATTTTCTTTTTAGCCTCGTCAAGCTGCTTCTGATTGTGCATCTCCTCAACTAAATAAAGTACATCATTTGTTTCGTAAAATCCGTCTTTATTTATTATGACCATTTTACAGCCTGTTCTATACCCCGGATCAAGTCCCATAAGTGTTTTTTTGGATAAAGGAGGCTGTAACAACAGTTTTTCAAGATTTTCCGAAAATATATTTATCGCCTCTTCTTCGGCTTTTTCAGTATATATATTTCTCACTTCATTTTTTATTGACGGATAAGCAAGTCTGTCCAAAGAATCTTTTATAATCTCTTTATAAAAATCTGTCATATTTTTATTTGGGAATGATTTCAGTATAAAATTCATTATAAATTCTTCAGTTCTTTCATCAATATCTATATCAACTTTCAGGATTTTTTCCTTTTCTCCCCTATTTAATGCCAAAATTCTATTTGAAGCAGCTTTTTCTATAGGTTCCGAATATTCATAATAATCCTGATACACGCCTTTTGTATCTTCATTTTTATTCTTTTCAATAACTTTTGATGTAAGAGTTCCGTATTTTGCTATTCTTTCCCTTAAAAATTCCCTTATTTTAGCATCTTCTGATATATTCTGGGCAATAATCAGGTGTACTCCCTCAATAGCCGCTTCCACGTCATGAACTTCTTCGGTAATGTATTTTTCAGCTTCAGCTCTCAGTAAATCTGCCGTAGTATCAGGCAGTAAAGCAAATATCGATAAAGGCTCCAGCCCATAGTCCTTGGCAATATCGGCTTTTGTTTTTTTCTTTTTCTTGTAAGGCAAATACAGATCTTCTACTTCCTGTAATTTAACAGCGTTTATTATACTTGCTTTCAGTTCTTCGGTAAGTTTGCCCTGCTCTTCTATCAGTCTTATAACTTCTTCTTTTCTTTTTTCAAGGTTTCTATAATAAGTAACTTTTTCAATTACTTCTCTTATCTGCTCTTCATCAAGATTTCCCGTAACTTCTTTTCTATAACGTGCTATAAACGGAACTGTCGCTCCTTCATCAAACAGATTTATCGTATTTTCTATTTGAGAAACTTTTAAATTCAGTTCTGTTGCCACACTTTTTACTATATCCAAGACTCTCCTCCATATACATTTTTTCACTTTTGTTATTTTATTTTTTAAACTAATAAATATTTTAGCATAATTTCCATAAAATAACCAGTTTTTCAAAGAATTTTTTTAAAAAGTAATTTTACTGCATTTTATGACAAAAAACCTGTTTCAATCTCCAATCAAGATTAAAACAGGTTATCCTTATCCGTTTATTAAATTTATTTATGAGCTTCAACTTTTTTGTTAATTTCATCCTGCGTCATAAATCCTACAAGAGTTTCAACAGGTTGTCCGTCTTTGAAAATAACCATTGTAGGCACACTTCTCACTCTAAATTGTGCAGCAAGGTCGCTTGCCTGATCTACATCCACTTTTACAATTTTATAATCAACATTATCTGACAGCTCGTCCAATACCGGTCCCAACATTTGACAAGGTCCGCACCATGTTGCAAAAAAGTCTACTAAAGTAACTCCGCTTTTTACTAATGTTTCATTTTCAAAATTTTCTCCTGCATAATGTACTACTTTACTCATATTTATTTTCCTCCTATAAATTATAAATTTTTTTGTTAAATGTATTATATCACTTTTTATGTGTATATGCAAACTTTTTCAAATATCTATTCTAATATAAGACATATTTTTTATTTTAATTATTCTTATCTTAATCACTTTTATCTCAATTACTTTTGTTTTAATTACTTTTTATTCTACCAGTTCTTCATATTTTTATTTTGAATTTATTTTTAAAAATTTTCCATAATTTTTGATTATCTTTTGATTATCAGTTTGACTATTGGAATATAATTATTTAAAAACCTCTCCTGCTTCCTTATACCACAGCACCAAATCCAGCTCATCCATTCTAATTCCTGAATATTTTGAATATTCCCTCATTTTTTCTTCTATTTCGTAATATTTTTTTTCGGTTATGGATTTTGGCATTTCATCAATCACATTTAGCCATGCAAGATTTCTTAAAATATGTCTGTCCAGTATGGCAATATTTTCTCCAAATCCCAGATTTCTCAATACATGATTTGCTTCTTTCAAACCCATTCCTTTTATATTCTTATATATCCATTCCCTCTTCTGCAAGGTATCTCCCTTTTCCGAAAGAATTTTTTTTGGCTGGAGTTTTCCGTCTACTGTCATCAGTTTTCTAAGTTCCACTAAATACCTTGATTTATTATTTTTAAATCTGACAATATTTAGATATTCGGCTATTTCTTCAGGCTGTCCGTTAAACAGCAGACCGTTATTTACTAACGTCGTTATTGCCTGCCACGCATTTTTAGCCTTGGACTGGGGCGTCAGTATACAAAATGCCACTTCTGCAAATACTTCCTTTTCATTGCCTTGCCATGCTTTCTTATAACCTTTTATAGCCTTTTCCATTTCTTTTCTGATTTTTTTATGTATTTCCATTATTTCATTATGAAGTTCCTTATTCAATTTTTTTTCCAAACTATTTTTCTTTGGCAAAATATTTTCCTCCGATATTATATTTATGTTTCAATTTTTATTCCAAATAAAATTTTCCTATTGCATCCAGAGCTTCGTCCGTTTCTTTTAAAGGAGCTAAAATCCAGTCGTGACAAAGATTTTCTCCTATATATAATTTTGCTGTCGTTCCCACCGCCGTATCAATCATATCACTTAGTTTCATACAGTCAGGATAAAGAACTTCATTTGTTCCAAAAAGAAGCATTATTTCACCAAGATTATCCATATTTCCATAAATGGGAGAAATCAGGCTCGATTTTACATCTATATTTCCCGCGTACTGCTTCCCTGCTTTAATAAGGCTGTGAACAGGTAATAAAGGGTCTTTTTCCTCAAAATCTTTTATTTCTTCATTTGTCATGGAAACATCAAGCCACGGAGACATCAGTACGGTCTTTTTAGAAAAAGGAGTTATATTTTTATCTCTCGCTTCCTGAAGAAAAGCCAGTGCCAGTCCTCCCCCTGCAGAGTCCCCAAAAAAATAAAAATCATCTTCCTTATTTTTTTCGGATACTGATTTATATGCTTTCATTAAAACATCATGAGCTTTATCTATCGTGTATTCAGGAGCTAAAGGATAATCCACAAAAGTTACTTTCAGGTTATACTTTTTTACCATTCTTTCAACGATATTTTTATGGCTTCTTACCGCCCTTAGCACATAACCTCCTCCATGAAGGAAAATTATATGCTTATTTAAGGATTTCTCAGTTTTCACTGTGATTATCTGAAATCCGTCTATAAATTCCTCATCTGTTAAAAATTCCTTGCTGAAATATTTTTTATTGAAAAAATCCGTGTCCCGTCTTGGATTTTCCATAGCTTTTTCATTTCCTTTTTTTGCATTTACCAGTTTTGCTACAGGTACTGCTATATCTGATAACAAACTCATATTTACACAATTACTAAACTTTGTAACTGTTCTCCTTTCAATATTTTGTATTTTTTTATTTGTTATTATGCTGTTTTGTATTATATCATTTTTAACTAAAAGCTTCAATTCAATATTTCTAATATTTTTTTCTGTAATTCAATGCTTCCAGCAGATGTACAGTTTCTATATTTTCCGAATTATCAAGGTCAGCTATAGTCCTTGAAACTTTAAGTACTTTATCATACATTCTTACAGAAAGTTTCAGTTCGTCAATGGTTTTTTCAAATATTTTCTTTGTATCTTCATTTATTTTACAATATCTGGAAATTTGCCTTCTGTTCATTTTTGCATTCAGCAAGTCCGAATTATATCTCTTTTTCTGTATTTTTCTTGCTTTTATTACTCTTTCCCTTACTTTTTCAGATGTTTCCGATACTTCATCATTGAATATTTCTTCTTTTTTCAGCCTTCTCATTTCCACATATAAATCTATCCTGTCTAGAAGAGGTCCTGAAAATCTTTTCTGATAATTTTTTATATTTCTTAAAGTATCCGTACATAAAATATCATCAGGGAAAAATCCGCACGGCGTAGGATTCGATGCTGCTATCATTATACTTTTCACCGGATAGGTAATTATAAGATTTGCTCTCGATATAGTAATACTTCCGTCTTCAAGGGGTTGTCTCAACATTTCCAAATTTTCTTTGCTAAATTCCCCCAGCTCATCTAAAAATAATACTCCATTTAATGCCAGTGTAATTTCTCCCGCCCTCGCTACTCCTCCTACCAATGCCGCCTGAGTTGCGGAATGATGAGGAGCTCTAAACGGTCTTTCCGTAATAATCGGATTTTCGGAAGAGAGCATTCCCGATACACTGTATATTTTAGTAGTTTCTATTATTTCTTTTTCAGTCATCTCGGGCAGAATAGTAGTAAATCTTTTAGCAAGCATTGATTTTCCTGAACCGGGATCTCCCATAAGAAATATATTATGTCCTCCCGCTGCCGCTATTTCCAAAGCTCTTTTTGCCAGAAACTGACCTTTAACTTCTGAAAAATCAATACTTTCGTTTAAATCGTTTTCATCAAATTCAAATTCCTCAATTTTTGAATTATTTTTGCTGTTTTTCTTTTTAATATGTAAATTTTCTATATTTTGTAATAATTCTTCATATTCAATCTTTTCATCTATAAAGTCCACTGCTTCTTTTATCCGAGTTACGGGAATAATTTTCACTCCTGAAATTAAACATGTCTCATTATAATTTTCCGCGGGAACTATGACGCCTTTTATTCCTTTCTCTTTTGCCAAGATTGCAGCATTTATGGCACCTTTTATTGATTTTATATTTCCGTTCAGGGAAATTTCTCCCAATACAAGATAATCTTTTAAAGTATCTATATTTTTTATTTCTCCAATATTTGCCAATATTCCCAAAAACATCGGCAAATCAAAATGGCTTCCTTTTTTTCTTATATTTGCAGGAGATAAGTTTACAAGTACCCTTTTTACAGGAAAATCAAGTCCTATATTTTTAAAACAGCTTCTAATCCTTTCCCTGCTTTCAGTTATTGCCAAATCTCCCATTCCTACTATATTAAAAACAGGAAGTCCGTTGGATATATCCACTTCAACTTCTACAATATATGTTTCAACCCCTAAATAACTGCAACTAAGTACACTTATAGCCACATTTCCCCCTTTTTTTCGTTAATTTTAATTTAATAAATATAATTTATCATTTTTTTTGCTTTTTTGCAATGTTTATTTTTATATTTAAAAAATCTTTTCTATAGGCTTCATTCTTTCAACTATTTTTTTATACTTAAAAAAGCTACAGCATTTTTTATTTTTACTGTTTTTTACCATTTTTTTCAGTTATAATTTCAGTTAATATCAGTTTTGGAGATTTTAAATTTATAATTTATGAAAATACTCAAATATTTCTCTCCCCCTATCAGTTATAAGTTTTTTCAGTTCGATTGGTTCCACTGAAATCAGATTTTTTCCATATTTCAAAAAATAATCAGCTATAAATTTTTCTTCCCCTTTATTATAAAAACCTTCTATAAAAATTTTTCCCCCGTCAACGTTCATTTTCATAGACGGATAATTCTCTTTATAAAACAAATCTTTTCCAAATGGAGATATTTCTACTCGAAATTCAATTGACTGCTCATTTTTGTAGATATTGGGAATTTTTTTTAGAATATCCATTATATTTTCTTTCGTAGATTGTTCCGTTATCTTTAGAGAAACTATTTTATCACATCGGAAAACTTGAAATTTACCTGTTTTCTGATTAATTCCCTCTGTATACCACTGTCCATAATTGGCAGAAATTCTAAAAAATTGTATGCTATATTTCCTGATTGTCCTTTTCTTTCTGTAATTTACATTACAAATCTTATTTTCAATAATTGACTCCAATATTTCTTTTAAAAAAGGACTTCTGTTATTATGCTCGTACACTTCAAATTTCAGTATTTTCTCCATAATCAGAATATCATTAAGCTGTTCTCGGGATAAACAATTTTCAAATTTTTCTTTCAATTTTTCCAAACTCAAATGAAAAGGTGTCGTCTGGTAGGACTTTAATGTAAGCATGGAAAAATAGAGAGCATTTATCTCATCTACAGTAAAAATGATAGGAGATAAAATTCTATTATTTAAAATACTGTATTTCCCGTTTCTCCCTTTTTCAGAATATATAGGCATCCCTATATTTTCAAGAGAATTAATATCTCTTAATGCCGTACTTCTTGAAATGCTGTATTTGTTCATTATATCTTTTAAATTAAAATAATTTTTCTTATTCAGATAAATCATCATATCATTTATTCTTTCCGATTTCGTCATTTTTCTTCCTTTTTTCAGAATTTTTAAAAAACAATTTGAATTTTAAATATATTTTTTATAATTATTTCGTTATTTTATTATCAAAATAATTCTTCAAAATTTATATAAAAAGTTTCATAATCTGATACTTTTATCCATTATACTATATTATAATCAAACATTAAAGGAGAAAAATAATGAAAAGAAAATATTTTATTTCTGATAATCTCAAACTGTCATATCTTGATAATGAACAGACAGAAAAATCTGTTATTATATGTATACACGGTCATTTTGGAAATGCCCGTTATTATTCAAATATTCTTGAATCTAAAAATTACCGTGTGTTTAGCCTCGACCTTAGAGGACACGGTTTTAGCGAGCATTCAAAAGAAGGAAATTACAGAATTATTGACTTTGTAAATGATTTTTCAGCATTTATGGACAATTTAATTAAAAACGAAAAAATAAACAATAAAATAACCATTATCGGGCATTCATTAGGAGGACTTATTGCTTACTATGCGGCTTCTGTTCATTCCGATATTACCAAAATAATTATAGAAGATATAGGAGCCGTCATCAATGATGACAATTCTTTTGTTGAAAAAATCCCTGATTATACTATGACTCTAAGAGACTTGGAAAACAGTTTAAGAAAAATAGGTATAAACGAACCTGACTATTTTCTTGAAAGTGCCGTAGAAGATGAAAAAGGCTGGAAATTTCGTTTTGACAAAAATAATATGAATAAATCTCAAAATGACTTAAGTGGCAACCATTGGAATATTCTCTTAAAAAGCACTTGCCCTATGCTTCTATTTAATGGAGAAAATTCATGGGTTCTATCTTATGAACACGCTCTTGAAATCGAACGGAAAAGACCAAACACAAAAACCGTCATTATAAAAAATGCAGGACACGGAGTAAATTTCGACAGTCCTGATGAGTTTGTCAAATATGTCGTTGAGTTTTTAAAATCCTGAATGATTTAAAACTTAATTTTTAAATATAATATTATTCTATCCAAAATTACTTACAAAATAAATAAACATTTTTCTGAGTTATTATAATTTTCTGACTTTTATAATAACTTTCTCTTAAAGAATACACTATAAAATAAAATACAGTAATTAAAAAGAGGGTGTTTCATAAGTCAAAAATAATTTTACTAATATAAATATTATATATTTTTAAAAATCAAAATACGTTATTTTTATTGGTTTTATACAAATAGTAAAACATATAAAATTTATGATTTAATAATTTTATTTACTTTATGAAACAGCCTCTTTTATTTTGCTATTCTTTTTTATTATTCTTCGTCGTCGTCATCGTCTTCATTATCATAATTCTGTATTTCCGTATAATGATTTTTTCTAAAACTTCTCACAATCAGGATTATACTGAAAATCCACTGAACTATAGTCCCCGGTATAATTCCAAACAAATCATATATCCAGCCTACAATTCTCGGAACTGCAAAATCTCCCAAAGTTCCTCCCAGATAAGATATAAATACATATCCTGCCCCAAAAAACCATATTAATCCAACAACTAAAGTAATCCATTCTATGCGATATTTTTTCATTTTCTCATTTTTCCTTTCGTTTAATCTATCTTCTTATTCATTCATTTTTCTCTTTAACTAATTTTGCCAGTATCCCGTTTAAAAACTCTTTTGTGTCATCATAAGAATATTTTTTCGCAATTTCCAAGACTTCATTTATTGCTATTTCATATCCGATATCTTTTATAAGAATTTCATAAAATGCTATTTTTAACAATACTTTTTCCAAAGTTCCCAATCTCTCATAAGTCCAACCGTCCAATACATTTTTTATTTTTTCTACGAGGATATCCTCTTTTTCAGTTATTTCAGTAACATAAGACTTTAAAAACTCAATTTTTTCTTCTTTTTTTATTTTATTTTCTTCTATTACTTCACTAATTCTTTTATCAATATCATTATCAATCAATTCTTTTTCAAAAAGAAGCTTGAATATTTCTTCTCTAATTTCCCTACGTGTCATTAAATTACCCTTTCCAAATCAGACTTATGTTAGATTAATTACTTTTTCCCTTATCATCAGTTTCAATCTCGGAAACTTCGGAAACAGCTGCTTGACTAATTTCCTCAACAGAATTTTCAACATCGTTTTTTTCAATATTACTTTTAACATTTTTTATTTCTGTTTCTTTAGGTGCTTCTATTATTTTCTTTTCCACTATCGTTTCACCTAAAACTTTTTTCAGCTTTACTTTACTCTTTTTCACTGTAATCCCCGTGGAATTGAACACATATTCAGAAAGTTTTTCCTGTATTTTGAGCAGTTTATCACTTAGATTATCTACATTATAAGTATCTACAACAGCTTCTACCACTACTGCCCTGCCGCTTGGATGAGATTTCACTTTTGAGTTTTTTATAATCTCCTGAGAACTCAAAAAATCTTTTGCCACTTCATTTATAGTTTTTATGGTAACTTCTATTTCTCCTGTTTTCGTCTTGACTTTCCTGTTTTGGGAATATTTTGTCATTTTATTTATATAAGACAGCAAAAATATAAGCAGATAAAGTATGGACAGCAATGCCAGTACTATTTTTACCCTTACGCTTCCTAAATCTACCATATTATCCAAAGTAATCAGATAGTCCGTTCTCATTATCAAATCAGATATACTTGCAAAAGCCACACCTAAAAGTCCGGCTATTACTGACAATCTCGCTAAAAATCCTAATATTGCTATCATAATTCACTCCTTTACTGATTATTCTTCCTCTACAGCTTCTACAGGTCCCGGTATTTTAGGAACATTTTCATCAGTATTGTCTTTAACTACTTTTTGTATATAGACATTAACTTCCTGTACTTTCAGCCCTGTCATTTCTGTTATCGCCTTTACTACTTTTGTCTGTATCTCTCCTGCCAGTGCCGGCAACTGATAACCTAACTTAGCAATAATGTACAAGTCCAGAGTACATTCAGTTTCTCCCACTTCTACATCTATCCCTTTATTTCCTCCGGAAGAAACACTTTGAAAAAATTTTGTTATTTCATTTTTTGGTGCACTTCCTGCCAAGCTATATATCCCTTCTATTTCTGTTATTACAGATTCAGCGATAGTTGCCACTACATCAGATGATATACTTATATTTCCTAATTCATTCATTTTTTTACCTCCTGTTTTATCTTAATATTTATAAATTAATGTTACTTATTTGTTCAATACATCTTTAAAATGCGTTTCTATAAAGTTCGTATATATAGTTCCTTTGTTAAAGTCTTTATTATCAAGGACTTTCAAATGAAAAGGTATTGTAGTGTCTACTCCCTCAATGATAAATTCCTTTAAAGCCCTTTTCATTCTGCTTATAGCTTCTTCCCTCGTTTTGCCTTTAACTATCAACTTGGCAATCATAGAGTCATAATAAGGGGGAATTTCATAATTCTGATACGAATGTGAGTCAATTCTCACTCCTATTCCGCCCGAAGGAATGTATTTTTCAAGAGTTCCCGATGACGGTAAAAATCCGTTTTCGGAGTCCTCGGCATTTATTCTGCATTCTATAGCATGTCCTGTTATTTCAATATCTTTCTGGGTAAAATCCAATTTTTCCCCTGCCGCCACTTTAATTTGTTCTTTTATCAGGTCTACCCCTGTTATTTCCTCACTTATTGTATGTTCTACCTGGATTCTTGTATTCATTTCCATAAAATAAAAATTCATATTTTTATCCACAAGAAATTCCAACGTTCCTACACTGTCATAACCTATACCTTTGGCAAGTTTGGCTGCAAATTTTCCCATTTTTTCCCTTGTTCTTGCATCTATCCCTGCCGAAGGAGCCTCTTCTATTAATTTTTGATGTCTTCTCTGTATAGAACAGTCTCTTTCTCCAAGGTGAACTACATTTCCAAATTTATCTCCAATAACCTGTATTTCTACGTGTCTCGGTTCTTCGACATACTTTTCTATATAGACATCAGGATTTCCAAAAGCAGCTTTGGCTTCATTCTGTGCGGCGATAAAATTTTCTACAAGCTCTTTTTCATCATGAGCAATTCTCATTCCTTTTCCGCCGCCTCCTGCCGTAGCTTTTATCATAACAGGATAAGTTATCCATTCGGCAACTTTCTTAGCTTCTTCCACATCAGGCACTATCCCGTCGGAACCTTTTGTTATCGGTACTTTATTTTTTATGGCTGTTTCTCTCGCTGTCGCCTTGTCTCCCATCATATTTATAAGTTCGGGTCTCGGTCCTATAAATACTATATTATTCTGTGCACATATTTTTGCAAAGGAAGCATTTTCAGCTAAAAATCCGTAACCCGGATGAATAGCTTCACTTCCTGTTATTTGAGCCGCAGATATTATATTCGGTATTTTCAAATATGAATCCGTACTGCTCGCAGGCCCTATACATACGGCTTCATCTGCAAGTTTTACATGCAGCGAGTCAACATCAGCTTCCGAATATACTGCAACTGTCTTTATTCCTAACTCCCTTGCCGCTCTTATAATTCTTACTGCAATTTCTCCTCTGTTTGCTATTAATATTTTATTAAACATTGCTCCTCCCAAAATTTGTCTTGCCCAAAAACTATATTTTTAAATCCATTTTCTATAATTTTATTTTCAATTTCTTTTTCTAAGGCAATTTTTTAAAAATTTCTACAACAGTTCTATTACGAATAGAGGTTTTCCAAAATCTACATTGGACTGGTCAGAAATCAGTATTTCTTTTAATGTGCCGTCAAAACTTGACTTAACATCAGTATCTATACCGATAGTTCTAATTTTGGCAAGTCTCATACCTTTATGTACTTCCATTCCTTTTTCAATTCTTTCCAGTATTATTTCTCCGACATTTTTTGATTTTATAACTTCTTCTTTTGGTGTATCAGCTATTTTTTCAATAACTTCCACTTTCTTTTTCTCACTTTGCGGTATTTCTTTTGAAAGTGTCTCTGAATTTGTCAAAACAAGTTTTATTTTACCATATTTAACTTTTATTTCAGCCATTTCTTCTTCTTTCAGTATCTTCATCAACTCTTTTATATCTCTGAGTTCCATCTCTCCTCCTATGAGTTTATTTACAAAATCTTTCTATAATTTTATCATATAGATGTATTTTTTTCAATCTAACGTATTCTTATTTTTTTTCTTCCTACAAGCTTTATAAGTTCCGTCATAAAATTTTCTGATAAATTGACATTATATTTACTGCTCATTTTTACAACTTCTTTTTTATTATTTTCTGTATTCATTGCAAAAAACACCTGATTATTTCCCTTATTTTTTATTATAAGATTTTTTAGTTCGGAAACTTTTTCCTTACTTTCATTATCAATCAGGATATACAAATTCAAAGATTTGTTTTCCTCCAAAGCGTCAAGTTCATTAACCGTATTTATTATAAATGACTTTTTATTTCCGTCATAATTTATATGTCCCTCTGCCATGATGACAGTGTCTTCTATCAGTTTATATCCGATATCTATAAAATTTTTTGGAAAACATATGGCTTCGATTGCTCCCGTAAAATCTTCCAATTCAAATTTTGCCATAGGCTCTCTCGAAGATTTTGTTACAATCTTGTTCAGATTTTTTATAATTCCTATTATTCTTATTTTACTGAACTTCCCAAAATTATTTTTGTTTCTTGGATCCTCCAGCTCGGAAATTTTCATATGTTCTATCATTTCGGACAACTCCTTTTTCTCGTCTAAAGGATGACTTGAAACATATATTCCTAAATATTCTTTTTCATTTTTAAGGAGTATATTCTGAGGATACTCCTCATCTTTTTCCATAATAAAATCTCCGATTTTTCTGCTTTTTCCTCCAAACAGTATCATCTGCAAATCCTCTTCGGATTCATATTTTTTTTGGCTCCAGTCAAGAACCTTATTTATAGCGTCAAATTTTTCTTTTCTGTTTCCGTTAAGACTGTCAAGGCTTCCTGACAGGATAAGAGATTCCAGCTGTTTTTTATTCAACCCTCTCTGTTTCATTCTGTAGACAAAATCATCATAGGAAACAAAAAGACCGTTTTTTCTTTCTTCCATAATTTCCCTGACAAAGTTTCCGCCAACTCCTTTTATAGCTACCAGTCCAAATCTTATGCCGCTTTCTTCCACTTTAAAATCATAATCCGACATATTTACATCAGGTACAAATATTTCTATATTCCTTTCCTTTGCTTCATTTATAAATAAAGACAGTCTGTCTATATTGTACATTTCAGTGGTCATTATTGCAGCAAAAAATTCTACAGGATAGTTTGCCTTGAAATATGCAGTCCAGTAAACTATAAGGGCGTAAGCGGCAGAGTGGGACTTATTAAATCCGTATCCTCCGAATTTATCTATCAAATCGTATATTTTTTCGGCTTTCTTACGGGAAACGTTATTTTCCACAGCTTTATTTACAAATTTTTCCCTGTTTTCCTTTATTATTTCAGGAATTTTCTTTCCTATAGCACGTCTCAACTGGTCTGCTTCTCCAAGGGAATATTTTGCCATTTCGCTGGCTATTTTCATTACTTGCTCCTGATATAGTATGACACCGTAAGTTTCCTCAAGTATATCCTTTAAAGACTCATCAGGATATTTTATTTCAGCTTTCGCATTCTTTGCAGCAATAAAATCATCTACCATTCCACTTTGAAGAGGTCCGGGACGATACAAAGCGAGTAACGCCGTTATATCATCAAATTTTTCAATTTTGACTTTTTTCATCAAGTTTCTTATCCCCGCCGATTCACACTGAAATATCCCCAAAGTATTGGCTTTTGTCATAAGACTGTAAGCTTTTTTGTTTTCAAGGTTTATATTTTCGAGTTTTATATTCTCTTTCTTTGTCTTTTCTATGTTTTCTACGGTTTTTCTTAAAATCGTCAGATTTTTCAACCCCAAAAAATCCATTTTTAAAATCCCCAATTCTTCCAGCTCTTTCATCTGATATTGAGTCGAAAGTATAGGAGTTTTCCCGTCAGAATAAGTTGGAATTTCTTCATCAAGCACATCTTTGGAAATTACTACTCCCGCAGCATGTACCGAAGCGTGTCTTGCTCTTCCCTCTATTTTCAGAGAATAGTCTATCATTGTTTTTATTTCAGTATCATTGTAGTACATCTCTTTCAGTCTTTCTATAGAATACAACGCCCTGTTCAAATCCATATTAAAAGGGATAAGTTTAGCAACACTGTCAACTTTTTTCAGACTTATATTCAGCACACGTCCTACGTCCCTTATGGCAGCCCTTGCCTTAAGTGTTCCAAATGTTATTATATGGGCTACATGTTTATTTCCGTATTTATTCAGTACATAGTTTATTACTATTTCCCTCTGTTCCTGATCAAAATCTATATCAATGTCAGGCATTGAAATCCTTTCAGGATTTAAAAATCTCTCAAAAATCAGATTATATTTCAGAGGGTCTATTTCCGTTATATTCAGAGCATAAGAAACCAGACTTCCCGCAGCGGAACCTCTCCCGGGACCGACATATACTCCCGCTTCTTTGGCAAATTTTATAAAATCCCAGACTATTATGAAATATCCGTTATATCCCATATTATTTATCACTTCAAGCTCATAATCCGCCCTCTGAAAAACATTTTCCATTTTTTTCTGTATCAGTCTGTCTTTTATTTCATTTTCCTGTTCCAATGCCGATATTACAACATTTTCTCCCAGATATTTTTTAGCTATTCCCTCGTAAACAAGCTTTCTGATATAAAAATTTTCAGTTATTCCTTGGGGTAATTCGTATTCAGGAAATTTAAATACATCAAATTCAAAATTTACATTACAATTTTTCGCAATATTTATAGTGTTTTTTATCCCGTTATTAAAAAATTCATCTTCAAAATTACTGAAACTTTCTTTCATTTGTTCAAAGGATTTCAGATACAAATCATCATAAAATATATCTTCCTGAACGGTTTCTATCTTATTTCCCTCTTTTATCGAAGACATAATTTTCTGAAGTACGGCTTCTCCTTTATTGGGATAATAAATTTCATTAGTTATTGTGTACGGTATTTCTGTTTCTTTTATTATTTCCCAAAGAGCTTTTCTAACATTTTCCAGTCTTTTTACAGCGGGAACTTCCAAAAAGAAATTTTCTTTAAAATCTTTTGCCAATTTTATTGCTGCTTTTTTTGCTTCAGGATATTTGTACTCGGCTATTCCTCTTATGATTTCGCCATATATTCCCCCTGATAAAATATATAAATCTGAAGAATATTCAAGTAACTCCTCATATTTTATCTTATTTCTTCGTCTGTTAAACCTGCTATATGAAAGCGAAGAAAGTTTTGAGAGGTTTCTATATCCGTTCTTATTTTTTGCAATCAATGTCAAAGAATATTCCCCCTCCGATACTATCCCGTCCAAAAAGACTTCAAGAGCAATTATAGGCTTTATCCCTGATTTTATACATTTTTTGTAAAATTCTATTACCCCAAACATCGAAGTATCGGTAATAGCCAAAGTCTTTATATTCTCCGATACAGCTTTTTCTATATATTCATCAATTTTACCTACTCCTTCGAGAAGAGAATATTCGCTATGCAGCTTTAAATGTATCATTTCATTTTCCATAATATCACCCGTATATATAACTTATTGTACTGCCTGATATTCAAAAATTTTAGTTAATATCTTTCAATATATGATAAATTCCGTCTTCCTCATTGGATAAAGTTATTCTGTCCTCCGAAAACTTACTTTTCAAGTCATCGGAAGCATTTCCCATTAAATAACCGTGTTTTACCAGCTTAAGCATTTCCAAATCATTCCACTGGTCGCCGAATGCCATTGTTTCATCAGGAGAAATCCCGTATTTTTGAAGCATTTCTTTTACTGCTGCCCCTTTATTCACTTCCTTATTCAGAACTTCGAGATATGTAGCATGGGAAAATACAATATTTACATCTGTCAGCACATTCTCCAGCTCTTTTTTCAGCTCGACAAGTTTTTCATTTTCTGCTACAAAAAGGCATTTTGTCGAAGTCTTTCCTTTAAATTCATCAAAATTTACAACAAAATAAGGAATACTCACACGGTTTGCATAACCCAGCCCCTCGTCATCTTTACTTTCAATATATAAATTATCATCATTGTAAAGATTTAGATGTATTCCTTTTTCCCTTGATATTTCTATTACTTTTTCTACATTTTCCTTGTCTACAGGCTTTTCATAAATTACTTTTTCAGTAACAGGCTCTGCAATTCTCCCCCCGTTATAAGTAATAACAGGAGTTTTTATCTCCAACTCCCTGACAAAAGGAACTGCTGACTTAAAACTTCTTCCGGTAGAAATAAATATTTTGACCCCTTTTTCTTCCAGTTCTTTTAATTTATTCTTTATTTTTTCAGATATTGTATGGTTATTTCTTAGTAATGTCCCGTCCAAATCCATAAACACTGCTTTTATTTTCATTAATCCTCCTGTTTTTTCTATTTCAGATTTATTTTTTCCAATAATTTGCTCTTTTCACTTTTTATACATATTAATACTGCTCTTTAATACTACTCTATTCATTATTCTTTTACCGACAATATAAGATGCTTATTCTAAAATCAGTATATATTATTCTTGCCAATCTTTTTCCCGATAATACAGCTCCATATCAAGAATATCAATATCAAAGTCTACATTATCAAAATCTATGTTTTCACTATCATTTTCAACCGTTATATTTTCTTTTGTAAAATACAATATATCAGCATAAAAATCTATAAATGAATATTTTTTATAATCATAAAAAACATCTTCAGTCTTTTCAGCTGCACTTTTCTTTTTATTTAATATATAATTATACATCACATATTTTGTTTTATAATCTGTCAGAATTATGTCAGATTTAAACATTTTTTTCAAATCATTCTTTATTTTTTTTATAAATTTTTCTTCTCCTAAAATATCAAGCATTTCAAATAACTTTGTGAAAGTTTCATATTCTCCGATTTTACCATATTTCTCATATATTTCCAAAAATGATTCAGAGCTTTTCAAATTATTCAGAAATTCATTATATTTCTGATTCAGTAAAATTCCTTTTATATCGTAATAACCTCTTTCATCTCTAAAAAATACTGTATTTAATGACCTGTCGGATATTATTTTTTCATATTTTACGGTCTTTCCTTCTTCTGAAAGTCTTTCCTCAATTTTAAATAAATAGAAATATCCGTTCTGTATTTTTATATATTTATTTAAAAAATCTTTTTTATTACTGTAAGCTTCATCGTTTTCTTTATCCAAAATCGAAATAACAGGCAGAAACACTTCTATAATATAATTTAAAACTACTGTTTCCTTATTTTCATATTCATATATATTTTTGAGATTTCCATATTCAAATATAAATTTAAATATCTCGTTTTCATCAAAATATTCTTTATAGCTGCTATATTTTTCAGGAAGTTTATCCAATTTTTCAATAAAACAGTCAGTTATTTTTTTATACTCTTTTTTATGCCATTCCTGAATATTCTTATATTTTCCCGTTTCTCTATACAAAATTTTATTATATCCGAAATTTATTCCGGTCAGTTTAGACAGTTCCTTATCTATTCTTATTTCTTCAGTAGAATGAATAATTTCATTGTCGATTTTCTCCAGACTTGATAAAACCTTTTCCGCTTCTTTTCCGTTAATTTCAAACTTATTCATAAGATTTCCGTTTTCATTTGTCTTAATGAAGTTTATATAGTCAATAATACTGAAAAGGTATCCTACATTCTTCCCCTTATTCTCGCTTAAAAAATATTTATGGTCGAGAACAAATAATACTGTATCATTAATGTTATTATCAGGAAAATTTTTTAGTATATCATTTTTTTCAATTAATATTTTAGCAGGAATAAAGATGTTTTTATTCCAATCTTCCGCAGCTTTTCTATAATTGACTTCTATTCTTCTTTTTTTATGAATAAATTTCATATAATTTTCTATTTCATTTTTTAAATGTTTGTATCTTAAAGGATTAGATAAAACAACATTTTCTATACCTGTTTCTTTTTCAAAAATCATACTTTCCCTGTAAATAATTTCATCAGTATTATTTTTTGAAGGCAGAAACTCCTCCACTTCGGCTTCTATTGAAGCAAAATTTAAAAATTTTGCAACCGATATTCTGTGGTTGCCGTCATAGACATAATAGTTATCCTTTATTTTATAGAGAATAACCGGAGGCAACATACTTTCCCCGATATAACCTACATATATATTTATCCATCGCTGTTTGACCACATTATTTTTAGGAGCAAAATTTTTATCAAAATCGGTATATTTTTCTACACTTCCTATGATTTTATCTAAAGGAACTTCTTTTATACCTAAATGAACACTGTTATAAGCGTTTTCCTTTTTCTGTATTTCTATAAAAGATTTGAGATTACTTCGTTTTTTTAAACCCAAAAAACCTTTTGATGATTTCAAAAATTTTTTATACGCTTCTTCAGCCTCATCAAACAAGTAAATGGAATTATCCATATCATACTCCTTCAATAATGTGTTTTCAACAATGAACATCTTTATTATCATCAAAACACTTTATAAATTATATTATTTTTCAATAGTAAATATCCTGTATCCAAATGTATTGGAAACCATTGTATCATGAACTTGGGTATCCTGATGATTCATAAAATTAGGCAGATGTATATGTCCATGTATCCAAAGTTTAGGTCTGAAATATTTTATAACATCATGAAATACTTTAAACCCGTTATGTACACCGTCATCCACATCATGAATACCTTCAGGTGAAGCATGACTTAATACAATATCCACACCCTTTATAAGATGAAATAGATTTCTGAATATTTTTATTTTCATCTGATTTTCGGTATATTGATGCTCCTTAAACGAATAAACTTTACAGCCGTCCAGTCCCAATATCCTGAGACCCTTATATTTCAGAAATTTTCCGTCTATAACTTTGGCAAATGTTATAGGGTAGTCTTTATGATAGATATGATTTCCGTTTACGCATATTATATCCTTATCCAGCACTGATACAAGATAGTCTAAATATCTGTTGGAAACATCTCCTGCCGACATTATAAAATCCACTGTTTTAAATCTCTGTTTCAGAAATTCAGGCTCCATATTCCCCAGTATTTCAATATCACTTATACATAAAAACTTATACTTTTTCTTAATGGGTTTTCGCCCCTTTCTATATAACGAATTTATTTATTTCTATTGTTTTTACTTTAAGCAATGTTAAGCTGATTATTTATTTTATTCTTAATCACTAAATAGAGTATAATAATAAATATTACTCTCCTCTTTCTATTTTCACAATCTCTTTCAAGTTATCTATGAAATAGTCTATTTCCTCCATTGTCGTATATTTACCGATGCTTATTCTGAAAGAACTTTTCAATTCTTCTTCCGATAACCCCATTTCTTTTAGCACATGAGAATTTTCATGAGCCCCTGACATACATGCCGAACCTCCGCTCACACATATACCCCTTAAATCAAGTGCAATCAGTAAAGTCTGCACATCACATCCCTTAATACAGACATTTGTAATCGTTTTTATGCGGGGAGCCTTTTCTCCATTTATTTTTATATCCTTTATTTCATTTTTCAGTCGGCTCTCCATATAATTATGAAGTTTTTCCTCTTTTCCTTTTTCTTCATGCAATATTTTATATGTTTCTTCCAGTGCAATTCCCAAACCGAGTATCCCCTGAAGATTTTCCGTTCCCGCTCTTCTGTTTCTCTCCTGAGAACCTCCCCATATTTCTTTTTCCACAAGAAAATTTTTATCAAGAAATACAAACCCTGCTCCTTTAGGACCGTAAAATTTATGTGCAGTGGCGGTCAAAGCACTTATCCTCGTATTTTTAGGAAATATAATCTCTTTTCCTATCGCCTGTACCGCATCAGTATGAAAAAGGATACTCGTCCCTTCGAGTAATTTTCCTATTTCTTCTATCGGCTGTTTTACTCCCGTTTCATTATTTACATACATTATCGATACTATTACAGTATCTTTTCTTATAGATCTTTTTAGCTGCTCCATATCAACGACACCATTTTCATCCACATCTATGTATGTTACTTCATATCCTTCCCTTTCAAGCTGCTGACATGTTTTCAATATGGTAGAATGCTCTATCTTTGAAGTTATAATATGTTTTCCTTTATATTCGTAAGCATTTAATGCCCCTCTTAAAACAAGGTTATTTCCTTCTGCTCCCCCCGATGTAAATATTATTTCATTCGTTTCAACTCCAAGACAGCCTGCTATTATACTTCTGTATCTTTCTATTATTCCTTTGGCTTTTTGCCCTAATCTGTGAGTTGAAGACGGATTGGCGTAAATTTCTTCATAAGATTCTGTCATTCCTTTAATAACTTCGGGCATTACTTTCGTTGATGCCGCATTGTCCAAATAAACCGGTTTCAAAACTTCCCTTCCTTTCAATTATACTTTACTGCTGTTTCTTTTTAGAAATAATATTTTTTATTGATAATATTCCTCATTACTATATTTCCAATAAATTAAAAATTCTTTTCAAAATATTTTCTATTAATATTTTTTCATCGATGAATTTTTTTTATATCTATTCATCATATATTTCGTTACACTTTTTTGTCATATTTTTTATAATTAAATATTTCCAATTATTGATATTCTCACTATTAATATTTTTTCATTAATAAATTTTTTATATCTACTCATCATATATTTTGTTACACTTTTTTGTCATATCTTTTATAATTAAATATTTCCAATTATTTGATACTCCCACTAATAAATATTTTTCCTAAAAATTATTATTAACAAAAAATTTATTTACTATTTTGAATGTTCATCAGATAATCATCTTTCAAATCATTTTTTATCACATTCAGAATTTCCTGATTATCATTTATTGAGCCGTCTTCCGAAATAAATCTGACAAGATTTTCATCAAAATCAAAATAATATTTAGCTTCTTCATTTTTTGATTTTTTCAAATCAAAATATTCGGTATCTCCACTTTCTTTAGCTTTTGCCTTAGTCCAACCTACAGGTCTGTTATAAGTCATTTTTTTCTGATACAGATAATATATTCTGTCATTTTTTATATAAAATTCCTGGATCAGTCTTCCTGTTTCTGCAAAATGTTTAACTATAAATTTTCTTAATTCCTTATTTTTATTGTTGTAACTCGTATATTCGCTTCTTCCTCCCTTTGTATTTTCCTTTCCTGTGTCTTTAATTGTCTTAACTTTTTTCTTTAAAGTCTTATCCTTATCCGTCTTTTTTACTTCCTGATTTATTTCTTCTATCACTTTCTCAATGTCTACATTTACAATATCACTTTTTTCTATTGCCGTCGTACTTGTATTTTTAGGATTAGGATTTTTTACTGCACAACTTAAAGTAAAAATCATCATAAACATTGACATAATCATAAATTTATTTTTATTCTTCTTTATATTTGACACTATTTCCATATTTCCCATAGGATAATCACCACCTTTTTTTATTTATATTTTTTGGATTATTATAAAAATTTTAGCTGTATTTTCCGAAACTTTGTCTGTTTTCAGTTTCTACCACAAAAATATTAACCTAACCATATAAATTATACTGTACAAATTATCTATATGAACTTACTGAAAATAACTACTATTATTGGATAACATTGATTTAACTCAAAAATATTCATTAATCCGCTAATCCATAAATTTCTTAAAATCTTTTACAAAATCATCTATTGTAAGAATGCTCCTGTTCATAGAAAGCTCCTTTGCCAGTTCACTTATATACGGGAGTTTTATTTTCCCCTGAATAAGTATATCATCCTGTTTGAAAATTTCTTTTTTATTATTGTCGCCTATTATTTTTTTATTTGCCATAACAATTATTCTTTCAAAATTATTTACTACAAATTCCATATCATGAGTAATTGTAATAACTGTCTTTCCCTGTTCAAGCAGCTTTCCTATCAGTCCGTTCAATATTTTTATACCCTTCAAATCCTGTCCGGCAGTAGGTTCATCCATGATTATTACTTCTGTATTCATTGCTATTATCGCAGCTATTGTAACAAATTTTCTTATTGAATAGGGCAGGTTATAAGGATTTTCCTTTATATATTCATTTAATCCTGTCATCTCAATTGCATTTTCAGCTGCTTTTTTTATTTCATTATCAGAATATTTCAATTTTTTCGGTCCGAATATTATTTCATCATAGACATTGTTATGAAATATCTGTTCCATAGGATTTTGAAATACATATCCGACTTTTCTGCTCATCTGTGCAGTCGTATAATCTTTTGTATTCCAGCCTCCTATATTCACATCTCCTTTTGTAGGTTTTAAAAGTCCGTTCAGCATTTTTACCATTGTTGTTTTACCTGCACCGTTCTGCCCTATGATTGCAACATTTTCTCCTTTTTCCATATCAAGAGAAATCCCGTTCAGTGCAACGGTACTGTCAGAATAAATAAAACTTAATCCTCTAACTTCTATAAAACTCACTTCTTCTTCTCCCGTCAGACATAGATATAATTTTTTATTTAAAATTTCTATTTTTTTATTTTCAAATTTCTAATTTTTTTAATTTAAATCTCTTTAATTTTCTGATTTCTAAATTTAGTCTTTTTCTGATTTTTAAAATTTTTCAGTTATATATTTTCTCAGTTATCCGTATTTTATCTATATTTTTTTAATTCTCTTAAAGCCGTTTCTTTAGTTATCGGTATTTCTTCAAATTTTATCTTATCAGGCATATTTTCGGACAACTCATAAGCAAGCATGGCATATTGCGGCATTCCTATTTCCTTTTCCAGCAATAATTTATTTTTAAGCACATTTTTTGTGTCCCCTTTAAGAATTATCTCACCTTCATCAAGGACAATCACTTTTTCCGCATATTCTCCGATAAGTTCTATTTTATGTTCAACCAGTATTATAGTTTTCCCTTTTTCTGCTAACATATTTATTATTTTAAATATTTCTTCCGTCCCCTGAGGATCGAGTTGAGATGTAGGCTCGTCTATTATCAGGATTTCAGGCTCCATTGCTATTATAGAAGCAAGGGCAACTTTCTGTCCTTGTCCTCCTGACAGTTCATACGGATTTTTATGCCTTAATTCCTTTATATGAAGTAATTCCAATGTTTCTTCAACTTTATTTTTTATGTAATTTGCTTCTAATCCCAAATTTTCAAGTCCAAAAGCAATTTCTTCAAAAACGGTTTCCTTTACTCCGCTTATTTGAGTAAAAGGATTTTGAAATACAAATCCTATTTTCTGTACAATTTCTTTTACCGTATAGTCTTTTAATTCTTTATTTTCCAGAATAATTCTGCCTGTCAGTTCCCCCTTATAAAAATCAGGTGCAAATCTTCTTAAAACATTGCATAAAGTAGTTTTACCACTTCCATTCTTCCCAATAACTGCCCAAAATTCACCTTTTTCTATGCCGATAGTTATATTTTTTAAAATATTTTCTTCTGTCAAAGGGTACTTATAACTTATATCTTCTAATTTAAAGTAACACATAAATCCTCCATATAATGCAAAATACAAGAAAAATCACTAACAATATCTTTATTTTCTTATCATATTGAGTTTCTTCCATATCATTCAATATCGTCCTTTTTTCTCCGACCGAAAATCCTCTGACTTCCAACGTAATCGCTCTTTCTTCAGTATTGACTATAGAAGACAGTGCCAACGGGATAAAAACCGGTATCAATGCTTTTGCTCTGACTAAAATATTTCCTTCTGTTTCTACTCCTCTGGCTCTCTGTGAATTCATTATAATATTAGCCTGTTTTTTCATTTCGGGTATCATCTGTAATGATAAAAGTAAAACAAAAGCTGCCTTCGGATTTAGTCCCTTTTTTTCCAGAGCAACTGTAAAATCTTTAGCCGGAGTTATAAGTATCAGCAAAGTCAGTGTTGAAACAAATGCCGTTATTCTTGAAGTCAGATTTACAGCTTTAAGAACTCCGTCCTTATAAACTGAAACAAACCCTATTTTAAATAATATCTCTCCTGAATGCAAAAAAACACTTTGAATTATAAATATGGCTAATAAAAGCCAAAAAAGACTAAAAAAAATTCTTTTCATATAACTTTTCAAACCGACTCCAAAACAGACAGCAATAATTCCACAAATTATAACCATAAAATAACTGTAAATATAATTTGAAATTATAAATGAAGATACTAATAAAGTCAGGGCTATAAATAATTTTGTCAATGGATAAAGCTGCTTCAAATTATCTTTTGTCATAAATTTTATTCTCCTGTTTCCGATTTTACCTAATTTTTATCTGATAAATATACTAAATATAGCAATTAAACGCATTAATTTTTTTCATCAGATTTTATATAATTTTTTCCATAATTAAATTTTATAAGATATCTAGGCGACATGGCTTTTATTATAGACATCGCAATTATCGCAGTTATAATTTTATCTGTCGTTTCTGTAATAAGATTAGTACTGAAAACGGCTTTCCATATATTATCTCCTGTTGCAAGGAAAAATGCAGTTATTCCGGCTGTCGCATTTCCTGTATTTCCACCGTAAACATATACTATTATCGGAGCTGATACTACTATTGCAATAACTACCAGGCAAACAGCACATACAAATGTTTTGACTATCATATTTTTTAGCTTAAATCTTGTCAAAAATCCCATGCAAAGAGCCATAATTATAGAAACAGGCATAAAGGCAAAATATTCAGGAGAAAAACTCCCCGTAATAAGGCTTGTTATAATCGCCGTTGTTATTCCAATCCATGGACCTGCAATTAAACTTATAAATACTGTCCCTACAGAATCTAAAAATATCGGAATTTGTAAAAGCTTTACAATACCAAATCCTGTAAAATTAATTGCTACCGCTACCGGTATAAGCAAAATTGCCATCAAAGAAAAATCTTCCTTAATACTTTTCATTACTAAACCTCCTAATTATTTTATGTTCTTCAATATTTTTTCTATTTTTATATCTAAATCTATATCATAAATCTTAGTCATTCGTATCTTTCAATATCTCTCTATTTCCAATATATCTCAATTATATTATAAAATCTTAATTATCTCATTTTTTCAACTTTTTTTATTTTATTTTTCTCTTTCATTTAGCCATTTTAATATTTCATCATAAATCACATATTTATTAGTTTCATTCAATGATTCATGTCTACCTTCATCATTTGCAATTACATTAATTCTTCTTTTTTTCTTTCTCAAAACTGATAAAAGTTTATTCACGTATTCTATGTCCATTGTTTTATCCTGAGTTCCGTATAAAACAAGCATATTTGCATCATTTCTTATTTTTTTATAATTTTTATTTATAAAATTCATCATCTTCAATATTCCTGCAAATACTTTAGGTGTTAAAGGATATCCGCAGAAATCATTTTCCTGATATTTCCTGCATTCTTCAATATTCCTTGTAAGCCAGTCGAATTTAGTGTGATTAGGTGCAAAAAAATCATTGTATTTCCTAAATTCCTTATTGAAAAATGATTTCTTTTTAAAAATAAGTAACCTTTCAAAAAAAGATAAAAATTTAGCAGCAAATACAATCATTTTTTTCTTAATAGGAAACCCTGATAAAATAAAATATTTATAATTATTTTCTATAACAATCTTCGTTGCAATAAAAGCTCCCATACTATGACCGAATATTGTGGTATTTTCAGCCTTTATTCCTTTAGGCAGCAATTCTTTACTGAAAAACACATCTATATCATCAAAAATATTCTGTATCCCTTTTTTTCCAAAATCTCCTACTTTATCTGTTTTAAGTTCCCCATGACCTCTATATTCAGGAATAAAAACATTATATCCATTTACAGACAAAAAATTTCCAAATTCTTCATATCTATTTATAGGCTCTGCCACTCCATGAAATATAATTATATTATTTTTAAATTTCTCACCTCTATTTGACTCAAAATACAAATAAGGTATCTGCAAATTATCAGAACTTTCAAAATATCTTTTTTCCATTCCATTCCTTTCCTGTGAATATTTTTTGATATTTTCTCATAATTTTTCACTATATTATTTTTTTAATTTAAATATATTTACTGATAAATCGAAATCAACTATTTCTCTAACATTCACATTAATTCATCACCAACGTAAATATTTATTATACACTTTTTTAAATTATTCTTATACAATTTTTTTATTTATTTTAAATTTTTCTATTAATCACTAAATCAATTATTTATTCAAATATTTTTTCTTTTCCTGAAGTTTCCCTGCAATCTTTGTTGCAACTACTCTTGGAACAATTTTGGTTCCAAATACGGCAATCTTATTTATAATTCCCGGTATTATTATCCTTTTTCCTTTTGAAAAATCTCTATAAGCAATTTTTGCAACTTTTTCTGCTGACATTACTTTCATTTTAGAAAACAATCCTGTTTCCGTCAAATCGGAACTTTTTTCAAATTCTGTCGCTGTAGGACCGGGACATAGAACAGAAACCACAATATCAGTTTTTTTAAGCTCTTCTCTCAATGCTTCAGAAAATGACAAAATAAATGCTTTACTTGCATAATATGTAGCCATCATCGGTCCAGCCTGAAATGCCGCAATAGAAGCTACATTTAATATCCTGCCGCAAGACCTTGATAACATATCATCAAGAAAAAATTTCGTAAGTTCAATAGAAGCTTTCAAATTTAAATTTATCATTTTATTATTTTTCTCAATCTCCATTGGAGTATATTCAGAAAATTCTCCATATATTCCAATTCCTGCATTATTTATCAATGTATCAATAACTATATTCTTCCTCTTTATAATATCATACAATTTTTTAGAAGCTCCTTCTACAGATAAATCCATACAGATTATCTCGATCATCAGTTTACTATTAATATTTTTTAATATATATTCTTTCAGCTCATTCATCCGCTCGTATCTTCTAGAAATAATAACAAGATTATAATTATTCCGAGCATATATTTTAGCAAATTCGCGACCAATTCCGCTGCTTGTACCGGTTATAAGAACAGTTTTCATATAATAATCTCCAATCATATCAAATATATTATAGCAAAAAAAGAACTAAAATGTAACAAGATAAGAAAAGAAAAAGAGAATAAAAGAAAAGAAAAGAGAAGAAAAGAGAAGAAAAAAGAAAAGAAAAAAATAAATAAAAAAGAAAATGAAAAAAGAAGAAAAGAACAAACAGAAAATGAATAAAATTCTTGATATAAATCATTTTATATATTTCACCTATTAATAATTCTAATTTGTTATCATATATTCCACAAATTTTGTATTTGACAAAAAATATTCTATCAATAATAATCTAATTGTTATCATATCAAATAAAAAAAGTGGCGTCCCCGGTTGGACTCGAACCAACGACCCTTTGG
>NZ_DBHIXS010000011.1:0-64223 GCF_057270515.1 Pseudoleptotrichia sp.
TATTGAAAACATAAATCAATATTCTCCCTTCACAAAATACAAAAAATTTCAGTTATAAATTCCAATTTATTAATTTCTATTGTTTATTTCATCAGTATATACCCTACATACTATATCTTCAAGCACATTCACCACAATACCGTTCCCTGAACCCCTATGTTCTATTTTTCCATCATTTTTTCCTCCATTATTTTTTTATATTATATCATCTTTTTAAAATTTACTCTCTTTAACTTCTCTTTTTTTATTCTAAACATACATTCCAAACATTAGATTTAATATAAGAAAGTAAACTCCTATTTTTAATAATTTCTCCATTATTTAGCTCCTATATTGATTTTTCATTTCTTATATTTTCTGGGTAACATATTATTTTCAAAATAATAAAAATTATATTTTCCGAACAAGTTCTCTTTCACATCATAATCTATTATAATATTTCTATTATCTTCATAAAAATCCCTAATTATATAAATTTTTCTTTTTTCTTCATATATCTCTATTCTATCTTTATCGTAATTTATTATATTATATTCTTTTTTTAGAAATTTAATGCTACCAATAAAAATATATATAATTATTATCGAAAGTTTATCAAAAATGAATAACAATAATAATAGCACACAAAAAATCAAAAAAAATAGTATATACGAACTTTCAAATATTGAATATTTTATATGAATTTTATACTTATTAAAATTATTATATACCTCTTTTTTAGGATATCCTATTTTTTCTAATAAAAAATTTAATATTTCATCTATATTTTTCACATCACATATAACAAAACTTTTATCACGATTTTTTCCAATCGAAAATTTATCAAAAAAATAATTACATAAATATCTGAAAAAATTTATTCCCTCATCATAGTTTATGACTATATCATATGAAGATAGATAATTCTTCCTTATTGTCAATTTTTTTATTTCATTATAATTCAATTTCTTCGAATAAAGAATTCCATTAACTTTAATAAATGTTTTAAAAAATTCAATTTTTACTTTATTTTTCCATAGCCAAACTAAATGAAAACGATAAATAGAACAAAATATTATAACACTACTTAGAAATATTATATATCTCAAGATATTTCTTTCGCTATCTACAAACAAGAGAAAAAATATTAAATAAATTAGAAAAGATAGAAATATAACAACATCTTTTCTGTTAAAGTCAAATTTTGAATATTTAATTTTCACATATGACATCTCCTATTATTTTTTTCTTCATTAACTATTGTATTATTGAATGTACTAACATAACTATAAAATAAATTAATGAGATAATTTTTAAAATACTGTATAATCTAAAGATTTTCATTATAGTAATTCAATATTATTCTATATAGAATTTTAAATTCCCCAAAACATTAAAGTTACAATTATTATTATGAAATATAATATCATATTAAATATAAAACCTAAAAAATACATCATAATCTCTTTTTCTTTTTTATTAAAATATAATTTTATAAATAATATTAGATAAAATATAACTATTATAAGTATTGATAAATATAATATTTCTATATAAAACATAAACAAAAAATATATCATATTAGACATAAATTCTTCTGTATTTAATTTTAACTTTGTATTTAATACTAATAATAGTAATATATAATTAAATAATAAAATTCCTGTTATAACTATAGAATATGTATCAGATAGAGAATATGTATCGAAAATAAAATAGATACAGATAGTAAGAAATATATAGAAAGAATTAAATATTCCTCCAAAGAAAAAATTTCTTCTTCTAAACTTAGATACTATAAAAATTCCTGATACTATCACAAAAATCGCTGAAAAAAATCCAGATAATTGCCTATTTAAGAATTCAATATTTGTTTGCATCATTAAAAATATTAAAAACAATAATAACCCTAATATATAAAATTTTTTTTTATTTTGCATATAAAGACCTGCTTTTTTCATTAAAAAATTATCTTTTTTGGTAATTTATTTTTTTAAATCGAGTGTTATCTTATCTTTATTTCCGGCTTCTCTTACTGTTCCTTCCTTATCTTATTATTTATATTTTGTACTTGGTAGTCCATAATCTTTCATTATCATATTTTTACTCCAAAAATCTTCACTAATTTTTATTTTATTTTTATTTCTAATTAACCTGAATTTTTTCTCATCATCATAAATTATTTCAGAAATATAATTTCTTATCATAATTTTTTTATTATGCAATAATAGCGTATTTTCACCATATTCTTTTTCTTTTTGAAAGTCCTCTCTTTTTATTCGTTTTTCTTTTATAATATAATCATATATTTCATCTACATTAATTAAATCAGGTATTATAAAACTTCTATATCCTTTACTTTCAGCAAAAGAATAATTATCTAAAATCAAATTATACATATACAAATAATCTAATTTTAAAGGCGTTAAATTTATTATTAAATCTCCTGTTTTACTATTTACCTTTTTTGGATAACCTTTTCTATATCCTATCATCTTTATATCATCAAAATCTATCTCTTTCTTAAAAAAAGGGCTTTCTAATATTATTTTTCTACTTGTAACAAAAACGTCTGTTTTCATTTTTATCTTTTTTATTATTATTTTTCTATAAATAATATAGAATATGACTAATATTATATACAATATTCTCATAATAATCATAGGAGCTATTAACATTATACACCAAGGAAATAATAAAATTTTCATTCTAAAGGTAAGATTTCTCTGAATACTGCAATCTAATTTTACTTTTAACATTATTTTATCCTTTCATTTACTTTTTTCAAAATTTTTTCTCTATTTCCTTTTATTACTCTAAGCACAATACGAAAAAATATGAATAAATTAAAAATGAAAATCTCTATTTAATTTCTCTTTTTTATTGACATAAGACCAATTATCTTTCAAGACAAAAATTTAAACAAATTATTTGATATATTTTATCAATATTTCTGTCATTTTTTTATCTTTTCCTATTGTTAGACATTCTTCATTTCCTTCATATTCAACACTTAACAAATAATAATCAGGACAATAATTATCATCTGTACAACTAAAATCATTATATAATTTTAAATTTGTTTCTTTATTTTTTTTCTTAAAAGTAATATTCACGACATCTTTACTTTTAATGTTTGCAATTTCTTCTTTTGACATATAACAAACAAATACTGTTTCATAATTTTCACTCATTATGCTTAAAATTTTTTTCCTTTCTTTTAAAGATAACTGTTTGCCATTCATAAAGATTTCATCAGAATTTTCTATTTTTGCTCCTATCTCATTTATTTTTGCTGCATCTTTAAATCCTCCATTTAATAAAACTGTCATAAAAATTGATATAAATGAAACTATCCAAATTACAAAAAAGCTAATCGTTAATATTTTTCCTCTTTTTTGTCTTCTTTCTTGTAAATAATCATTTTTTTCTTTATCTTCTAATATCATAATCAAAATAATCTCCTCCATTCTTTAGAAGGATTAAATGATTTTGATAATTTTTTATTATTTATTTCTATAATATAATCTTTATCAAATTTAATTTCTTCATTATATGATTTTACAATATTAGATAATTGTGTTTTTTTTATTTTAGTTTTTATATTATCTAAAACTATTTTTTTTAATTCCTTGTTTAAATCAAATCCAATCTTCTTCATAAATTTAATACTCTTTCTACTCTATTTCCTGCTTCTATATGATATTCTCTATTTTACTAAGTGAATAAAAACTCCTTCAATTCAAATTATTTCTCAATGTCATTTATTTTTATTTCTAAATAACTTTCAATTTCTTTAGGTAACATTAAAAATGCTTTTTTTCCTAATAATATCCTTTTGTATTCTTCAAGACTACAATTCCAATCTGGCCAATCTTCATCTTCCCAGTTATATTCAAACTCTACTCTATCTTTGTATATTATAGTTGAAAATATATCTGTTCCTGTTTTAAAACACTCAACCTCTTCTTTTTCTACTCTTTCTATTTCTTTTAATTCATAATCTACATCTCTTTCATATTTCATCTCCCATACGGCTCCAACTAAATAACCTGAGTAATTATCATCATATTTTTTAGCATTTATGACTTCACAATGTCCTCCTAACCATAATCTTCCTTGATTTAAATAGTAATAAAATTTTACTTTCATTATTTTTTCTCTCCGTCATATTTTTCTTTAAATTCAAACATCTCCATTATCTTTGTTCCCAGTTCAAGAGCTGACGGTTTCTCATTAAATTCTACTTCATACATATTTCCATTTTCATCTCTAAACTCTGAATATCCTGCTCCGTCCTTCGTACTTAGCCTTAGTTTATATCTATTATTATCTAAACTAAATCCTACAGCATTATACATTTTTGTAAATTTTAAATAAGATGAAGCATTTGAATACATCTTCTCAATTTTTATATCTGAACTGTTTTCTATTTTTTTTTCATCACTTTGTTCTAATGCCCATAATACAAGCTCTCCTATTTTTTCCTCTTCCCCTTTTCCTAAATAGGATACTATTCCATAATCTTTTGTTTGTACTAATCCTATTTTACTTCTTCCACTTGGCAGTATTATTATTCTATAATCTTCTTCTTTTTTTTCTTTATATATTCTGACAAATAAAAACATTTTATTTACCTCATTTTTAACTCCAAATAAATTTCTATCCATTATTATAAATTTGATACTTTCTTCACTCTATTTTCTATTTCTGTATTATACTTTCCTACTTTATTAAGTGAATAAAACTCCCCCAACTCAAATTATTTCTCATTCAAAAATACTTCTCTCGCTAAAAAATCACAAACTCACTTCGTTCAGACAGTGATTTTTCTTTACGCTCTCTTACGTATTTTTTCATTGAAATAATTTAAATGTTGGGCTTGTTTTTTATTCACTTAATAATCAATCAAAAATTTTGAAATTTAATTTTACTCAAACTTGATATAAAAGCTTATTTCTCAATATCATTTATTTTTACTTCAAGATAGCTGTTTATATCTCTCGGCATTTCCAAAAATTTCATCCAACCTAACAAAGCTTTTTTAAATTCTTCTATCGGACAACTCCAGTCCTCATAATCTCCCCACCAACATTTAAAATCTACTCTATCTTTATATATGAAATACTCTAATGTTTCTGCTGCATTATCATAATATTCTTTTTCACCTCTCTCTATTTTTTCTATTTCTCTCATTAGTTCTTCTCCTCCTTCAAAATGTATTTCTATTAGCAATCTTGTTAAATAAACTGAATATCCTATGTTATATTTTTCTCCATTTATAATGCTACAATATCCCCCCATAATTTCTTATCTTTACCTATATGATAATAGTATTTTATTTTCACTTCAACTCACCTCCCTCATAAATCGGATAAGCCAAAGTTCTATTATTCATAAATCCTTCTATCCTTATACCACTCGGAGATGTCCCTTGCTAGATTTTATTTATTGGGTCTATTATTTCAAATTTACTACTATTCCAAGCTCCTTTTACTTCCCATTCTATTTTTTTACTGTCCCATTCTCTTGGAAATGTTGTGTTTTGTGTCTTTTTTTCTACCCATTTATTTAAATCTTGATTATAGATTTCAACTCTCGTTTTTGTTACTCCATTTGCGTCAGCCTTTCCATATGTCTCCAACATATTTATATTTTTTAATAATTTTTTCTTTTTATTTTACTTATTTAAATATTAAGTATATTTATTATAAAAAACACTAACTTCTAAAAAATAATCTATTAATTCTTCATTAGCATATGGAATATCTGATATAAATCTTTCATACATTGGTTTAAATTTAGTTTACTCTTATTTTATTCTATTTCTTTCTTCTGTACGATATTCTCCTATTTTATTAAGTGGATAAAAAATTTTAAAATTTATCTTTACTCAAACTTGATATAAGAGCTTATTTCTCAATGTCATTTATTTTTATTTCTAAATAACTTTCAATTTCTTTAGGTAACATTAAAAATGCTTTTTTTCCTAATAATATCCTTTTGTATTCTTCAAGACTACAATTCCAATCTGGCCAATCTTCATCTTCCCAGTTATATTCAAACTCTACTCTATCTTTGTATATTATAGTTGAAAATATATCTGTTCCTGTTTTAAAACACTCAACCTCTTCTTTTTCTACTCTTTCTATTTCTTTTAATTCATAATCTACATCTCTTTCATATTTCATCTCCCATACGGCTCCAACTAAATAACCTGAGTAATTATCATCATATTTTTTAGCATTTATGACTTCACAATGTCCTCCTAACCATAATCTTCCTTGATTTAAATAGTAATAAAATTTTACTTTCATTATTTTTTCTCTCCGTCATATTTTTCTTTAAATTCAAACATCTCCATTATCTTCGTTCCCAGTTCAAGAGCTGACGGCTTCTCATTAAATTCTATTTCATATTTATTACCCTCTGTATCTTTAAAAACTGAATATCCTACTCCGTCTTTCGTATTTAATCCTAATTTATATTTATCTTCTTCTAAAATAAAATCTACTACATTATACGTTCTTGAAAATTTTGAATAAGATGAAGCATTTGAATATTTTTTTTCAAATTTTATTTCTGAAGCATTTTCTATTTTCATATTATCACTTTGTTCTAATGCCCATAATACAAGCTCTCCTATTTTTTCCTCTTCTCCTCTACCTAAATACGATATTATTCCATAATCTTTTAATTGTCCTATTCCTATCTTACTTCTTCCACTTGGTACTATTATCATTCTATAATCTTTTTCTTTTCTTTCTTTATATATGTCTACAAGTATATACATCTCATTTACCTCATTTTTAACTCCAAATAAATTTCTATCCGTTATTATAAATTTGATACTTTCTTCACTCTATTTTCTATTTCTGTATTATACTTTCCTACTTTATTAAGTGAATAAAACTCCCCCAACTCAAATTATTTCTCATTCAAAAATACTTCTCTCGCTAAAAAATCACAAACTCACTTCGTTCAGACAGTGATTTTTCTTTACGCTCTCTTACGTATTTTTTCATTGAAATAATTTAAATGTTGGGCTTGTTTTTTATTCACTTAATAATCAATCAAAAATTTTGAAATTTAATTTTACTCAAACTTGATATAAAAGCTTATTTCTCAATATCATTTATTTTTACTTCAAGATAGCTGTTTATATCTCTCGGCATTTCCAAAAATTTCATCCAACCTAACAAAGCTTTTTTAAATTCTTCTATCGGACAACTCCAGTCCTCATAATCTCCCCACCAACATTTAAAATCTACTCTATCTTTATATATGAAATACTCTAATGTTTCTGCTGCATTATCATAATATTCTTTTTCACCTCTCTCTATTTTTTCTATTTCTCTCATTAGTTCTTCTCCTCCTTCAAAATGTATTTCTATTAGCAATCTTGTTAAATAAACTGAATATCCTATGTTATATTTTTCTCCATTTATAATGCTACAATATCCCCCCATAATTTCTTATCTTTACCTATATGATAATAGTATTTTATTTTCACTTCAACTCACCTCCCTCATAAATCGGATAAGCCAAAGTTCTATTATTCATAAATCCTTCTATCCTTATACCACTCGGAGATGTCCCTTGCTAGATTTTATTTATTGGGTCTATTATTTCAAATTTACTACTATTCCAAGCTCCTTTTACTTCCCATTCTATTTTTTTACTGTCCCATTCTCTTGGAAATGTTGTGTTTTGTGTCTTTTTTTCTACCCATTTATTTAAATCTTGATTATAGATTTCAACTCTCGTTTTTGTTACTCCATTTGCGTCAGCCTTTCCATATGTCTCTAATATATTTACATTCTTTGAACTTCCACTATGTCCCCCACTTGCTCTCGTTCCACTCTTATTCGTTTCTCCGTCTATTATATGCCTAAAATCAAATTTTGGGTCTTCGCTATTCTTCTGATATACATAAAGCGGATCATTTATTAAGTAATTCCGATTTATTATATCTCCATAATTTCTTATTACTGCCTGCTGACTTTCATAACTTAATAATCCATTCTCCGCTTTTACATTGTAATATCTTTCAGGCGTTACAAATGTCGGACTGTTATACTTCGTTATATATTTTGCTGCCGGACTCGTTATCGCTATCCTATATGGTTCTAATCCCATTGAAGCTACAAAGCTTGCTCCATTTCCTGCCGCATATACCCAATCAGGTAATTTCATCACTTTTAAGCTATCTGCTATCGGATTAGCTGCTTTCGCTATATAATAGCTTCTTTCTTCCCCAGATACCGCACTGTTATTTACCGTCTTCCTGTATTCCTCTATCGCATTGTAACCTATGTCTCTTCTGTTTGTAGCCGCAATATCTATCTTATTCAGTCCTTCTACTAAATCACTTCCCCCAAATACAGTCTCTGCATATCCCATTGTCCCCATAGCAGCTCCCAATATCGAACATCCTCCTAACGATACAAGTGTACATTCTCCCGAAGCTCCTATATATCCTATCCCTTTTATTATTCTATATCCTGATGTTCCTGACTGAATTGCTCCCTCTTTAAATACTGCTGTTCTTATCTCATAATTATTTTTTGCATCATTTTCTGTTATCCCGTATCCTGTTACTATTCCTCCGCCTTTATATTCTACTATTTCTCCATTACTTATCATCTCTTCTATTTTTGATATCGGCGAAAGTACTTTATCTATTACATTTTGGTCTATCCCCTCTCTGCTGTTTTTCTGCATTTCCTTCATATAGTATTCCTGTCTTGCTTTCTCTTCAGGATTTCCGCTCGTCTGTTTTACATATATATTTCCATTCTCATCTTTATACAGTATTTTTATCTCATATTTCTCTAATTCTTTTCTCTTATCTTTCAGCCCTGCTATATATGTGAGATATTCTTTTTTATCTTCCGTTATCTCTTCTAAACTTTCATATCTTTCTGTTAATTTTGTTATCTCTTTTTCTTCCTTATATATCTCTCCTGTCAGTTTTATCAGTTCAGCTGTTTCTTTTTTTGTTAGATTTCCTTTGTCTTTTAATTCTTTTATTCTTCTTTCTGATTTACTGATACTGTTTTTATCACCTTTATTTCTTTCTTTTGCTCTTTCGTACATTCTTGATATTCTGTCATTTTTTCCTGCCTGATTTAAAGCCGTACCTATCTTCTGATACTTAAGGTTCACCACGGTATATCTGTCCCCTGCTCCTCCGCTCAAGTCTTTAAACTGCATATCTTCAAGTATGTATCTGTTCAGTCTTGCCCTGTCCTCATCAGTCAGTCTTGAATATAGCAGGTCTATTATCTTGCCGTCCTTTAAATATCCGTTCCCTTTTATCTCACTTAAAAATTCTTCCATTCCCGACTCTACATATCTTGCCTCATATTCACTGTCCTCTCCAAGTATCT
This sequence comes from Pseudoleptotrichia sp., assembly GCF_057270515.1. Taxonomy (NCBI): domain Bacteria; kingdom Fusobacteriati; phylum Fusobacteriota; class Fusobacteriia; order Fusobacteriales; family Leptotrichiaceae; genus Pseudoleptotrichia; species Pseudoleptotrichia sp. The sequence goes on from NZ_DBHIXS010000011.1 coordinate 9,372, forward strand.
GGTGTGTTATTTCATGCGATACCACCTTGTTGAAGTTTATCGTATTTCCGTCCTTTATCTTCTCCTTGTTTATCCAGATATAGCCGTCTCCCGTTGTCGCTATCCCGTCTGCTTTCAGCTTTCTTAACTGGGCTTCTGTCAAGCCTGATGTGTCTACATCTTCTTCTCCGTAAAATCTTACCTTTATTCCTTTCTTTGTTAAATTTCCGTATTTTGCTTCTATTTCCTTTGCTACTCTTTCTATCTTCTTGTCTTTTCCCTCTACAAAGCCTCTCTGCTCCATTTTTCTCAATGCACTTTCAGCTTCCATATTCTTTACAATCTCTAACTCTCCATTACTGTCCGTCTTTGTCAGTATTTTCTTTATACTTTTTACCGTTCTTCCTGCTCCCTCTATGATGTCCCTTGCTTTTCCTCTCCCTGCTTCCGTCAGCCAGTATTCTGTTCCCAAGTCTACGTTTATTCCTCTTACTTCTTTTCCTTCAAATTCTTTTACCTGATTATTTACGTCCCTGTTTATATCCCCTATATCCTGACTTACCTTTACATTGCTTCCTATTGTGGAAACTACTTCCCTGTTCTTATCTACTTCAGCATAGCTTACTCCTACTTTGTATACTGCTCCACTTCCATTTATTGTATGTCCGTCTGTATAAATTCCTTTCCCTTTTCCGTCTCTTGCCGTATATGTTACATTCGGATATACAGTTACATTTATTCCTATACTCTTACTCTTATTTATGTCCTCTAAATCTTCGTGTTCATATCTTTTCGCATTTAAAGTGAAGCCTCCGTCTATTAGTGAGCCTACCTGTCTTACCTTATCTTTTACTTCCAGTATTCCCGATTCTGCTGAAAACTCCGCCACATTTCTTGTTATCTTCTGTGTTGTATCACTCTTACTGTATCCTGCTCCTACACTTGATATATACGGTCCGTTTACTACCTTTTCTCCGCTTGTATGTTTTCCGAAGCCTATTCCCACATTTACAGAATATCCCCTGTTCTTACCGTTTACACTGTCCTGTACGCTTATTATGTCAAGACTTTTTACACTTCCCTCTATTTCCTTTGTCTTTACATCCACTCCTATTACTTCTACTTCAGGATTATTGTTATATGTTGTTTTCCCTTTCGTTATATCCTCATTATTGGAGTAATATACTGCCTCACTTTCTCCTTTCTGTCTGCTTACTCCTGCTGTTGCTGTAAGGTTTCCGTCCTTAAATACATTGATGTTTCCGTTTGAGTCAAGCATCCCCCCTGTTAAATCACTCCTTAGGGAGTATGCACTCCCTAAAACCCTCTTTCCCCGCTTCTCGCTTACTAAGTTCGGACTTACATTATTCTTTTCTTTTTCCCATTTACTATAGTCCTCACTAAGTAGTTGCTCGAAAATGCGGGGGTTTTTTAGAGTTTCAAAAGTCCTTATTTCTTTTGTCTGACTATTTCCAAAAAGTAGATTTAATATGATAAAGTATATTATTAATATCCTAAATAATTTGTTCACCTTTTATCTCCTGATTAAAACTTAATATGTAAAAATGTAGTATTATAAAAGTATATTTTATTTATTTTTTAAATCTTAATTCAACATATTATCTAATATTATTAAAAATATATTTTGTGTAAAAATTTGAAAAATATCCATTATTCCCATAATTATAGCTTCTTTTTTAATTTTACTATTTTCTAATTTATTCAAATTCTTTATTATCAAACAAAATTTATAAATTCCTAATGGAATAAAAAGTAAAGAAATAATGATAATTATAAATTTATAGATACTATTCTCTCGTTCTATATATAAAACAGGTAATAAAAACCCAGCTATTAAGTAAAATCTAAAAGTATATAAAATGTCCAAAATATATAAAATTATTAAAATTTTCCTTTTTTTTATCTTATAATATCCATAATTTTTTAGACAAATTAAAGTTGTAATAATTAGAATATTTGTGATATATAATATTGGATCTAACATCTTTACTCCTTATCTTAATTTTTTTATTTCTAAATAGATATCTTTAAGAGTCTTACCTTGAATTTTTTCAGTTTATTATTGATGTTATAGTCATAACAAACAATAACACTTCTTTCGGTTATATAGTTCTTTGAATCTACTAAATTTAATTATATCTTATGACAAGTTTTTTAAGAATTTAAACTTAATTTTTTTCTACACCATGGTTTATTATTTCTTTTGTTAATTTCAATTGTTCTTTATTTCTCATTAACTCATCATTCCATGTTTCTAAAATATATACCTTATTGATTTCTAAATCATATACTACATCATGATCCCATTTACATTTATTTATATATCCTAATATCATAGAAAAAACATCATTATTTCCTGATACTCCAAAAGTTATCAACGTATTTTTTTTATTCAAAGAAATTATTTTATCTATCCTGTTACAAGTTTTATATAAAATTTTTTCTTTACTAGTTTTAATATTCCTTTTCACTAATAGATTTTTTCTTGAATATACTATGTTTTCATTATCCAGCTCTATTTTATTGAAGAAAAAATTTTTACTTGTATCGTCTAACTTCTCTTTTTTTAATATATTAGATTTTGTATTGTAGATATATAATATTTTTTCATTTTCACTTATTAGATATAGTTCATTTCTTTCCTTATTATAGCTATATATATTTCCATATTCATTTTTTACTATTCTTTCATTATTTTTAAAACCACCTTGATAATTATAGTTTAAGTAAATATCTTTATTAATAATATATTCAATATTTTCTACATTCTCAACTCTATTTTTTTCTTCAACATATTGATTTTTTTCTCTGTCTATATTGTCAAGTATATACTCTTTCTCATTAAAAGGTTTTAAATTATAGTTTTTATCATAGTAAAATATCTTCAATTTTCTTGACTCATTTCCTACATCAATATTTTTATAAAATAATAGATATAAATTATTATTATCATAATTTAATAAAGTGGAATATCGATTTTTTAATTCTTTATCTTCTTTCTCCTTATTTACTATATTCTTTTTTACTAATTTCCCATTTTCTTTTTTTATAATATACAGTTCTAACTTGCTCTCTGGACTTACGGTTTCTCCTTTAGTAAAAAATTCTTTGTCTATTTTGTCCACATAATCATCATTATTATATACTTTTTTTAATTTCCCACAAGATAAAAACAGCACTAATATTATACTTATCAATTCTTTTTTCATCATTTCTTTACCCCCGAGTCTTTTTTATGTATCAAAAATAAAATAGATACAGATAGTGAGAAATATGGAGTATGATTTTTCATATTATTATGTATAATCTACAAAATAAAATATAAATTAATTCCTATTTCTATAATTATTGATAGAACAAGAAATACTTTTTTCATTAAAAAATTATCTTTTTTCAAATACACCATTATTTTTATTATATAGAAAAGCACAAGTAAGATTAAAAACAATAGCATTTGAAAGGAATTTATATCTCCCATTCCTTTTAAAATATCAGTAAAAATTATCCACATATAAATTAGAATAACTAAAAATAATATAAAAATTATAGATACAATTAAATCTAAATATATCTTTTTATAATTTTTCATTTTTAAATATTGCCATATAATATTTATTATAAAAATTAATATCTTTTCTTTCATTATAACTCCACCCCTAATTTTCTTCCCAATATTTTAATTCTTTCTTTATCTTTTTTGGTGATTTATTTTTTAAATCAAGTGTTATCTTATTTCCATTTCCATTATAATTATAATAAACTAAAGTAGTAGCTCTATTATTAATAGCATAATCTCTCAAATTTGAAGGGAGTATTCCTATGGATAATAATTCTGCTTCTTTACTTGTTCCAACAAACTGTCTCTCCACAAATACTGCACAATTATTCATAAGTAACCCATATCTATTATTTGGTGTCCTTGCCTTCATTTTCTGATACTGCCTTTATTATTTCTATACTTAATTTATTATATCCTTTCTACTAATTTTATAGTTTTTACTGCAAAAATCATATTACAAAAAAATACAAAGAATACTGAAATAATAATAATAAATATACTTAGAATATTAATTCCATAAATGATAGGAATGACTAACATAGCCATAAAACTTGTAAATAAATTTAATAAACTTAATATAAAAGTTTTTTTTATATCTGATTTTAATTCCAAAGAAATTCTATTTTTTTCTGAACAATCTATAATCATTTTTCTACTTTTAAAGAAGAATAATGAAATTACTATTTCTTCTTCTTTTTTTGATGTAAGAAAAGTAAATTCCGAATTATATTTTAAGTGATATTCTTTATCAGCTGCCCAGACTGTAATATAATCATAATGACCTAAAAAATATTTATTCTTTATTACTATTTCTGTCATTTTTTTCTTCTCCTATTATATTCTTTTTCTATATTAGTTCTATTTTCTTTTATATATATATCAAAATTTTTAGCAATATTATCAAATCCATATTTCTTTTTATAATCATTTAAAGCATTTAAATATCTAGAAATATTTTTATTTTTAATACTTTTCCAAAAGGTAACTCCTGTGGAAAAAGTTGCGCTTCCACCAATTCCTGGCGTCGTCAATCCCGCTGCAGCCTCTCCACTAACACCAATACCGACACCTCTATTATTAAAATCTAAATTTCCATTTTTCTTTATAGGAATCATCAAAGTTAATCCTCCCGAACCTCCAACTCCAATTGTTCCTCCAACAGAAGCATTAAAAACAAAATAATTACTTAATAAATCATTTTTACTTTTAGCCAATGGAAAATAAATAGCATCTACCCCACCACTAATAGAAATTCCAGAAACAAATCCAAATCCTCCTGAGATACCAATTCCTAAATCTATTCCATTTCCTGTATTTACAATATAACCACCTATTCCTCCTCCCCCTTGGAAAATTGGACCTACACTAAATTTCGGACCGATATATGCCGCATCATTCTCCCAATCATTTCCAAGCTGTTCTCTTGTATATCTCAATTGTTCCGTTACAAAATTTGCGTCCTTATCTTCAAATTTCTTTCTGTTGTATCTTTCAAACTGCCTTCCATAAAATGTCGATAAGTCTTCCGTATCTTCCATTCCGTTTTCTCTTCTATGATAAAAGTGTCTTCCCTCTTTCGCTATCACTCCTATCGCTTTCGCATAGTCTTCTATATTATCCGCTACTATTATTATCTTTCCACTTCTGTGATACGCTCTCCCTCTTATTGCATTCGCTCCCACTATCTCCTTTATATTCGGGTCTTTTGAGCTTATTATCTGCAAGTCCTCTATCTTTTCTCCTGACGCTCTTTCCGCTATCTCTTTCGCTTTCTCCTTGTCTATTAACGTCGTTTCCAATTCTCCGCTTCGTTCCAGTCTGTCCCTTTCTTCCTCAAAATCTATCCTGTCTTTATAATACAGCACTATATCCTTGTTTTCATTCTCCATTATCCCCTTTATTATTTCCGATACCCTCTCTATTTTGTTTCCTGCCTTTACAAAATCTCCTTTCACTTTTTCTCTTGCATAGTCCGTTCCCCAGTATTCTGTTCCCAAATCTATATTGACTGGGCTTATTTCTTTGTTTCTTATTACTTCTATTCTATTTCCTATATCCCTGTTTACTTCTTTCAGTTTCTCTTCTTTCTCGTCTATTATTGTCTTTACATTACTTCCTATCGTTGCTTTTGCTTTTGCCACATAGTCCTTTTCATTAAAACTTATCCTTGTCCCGTATGCTGTCCCCCCTTTCGCATTTCCTGTCAGCATTCCGTTCTTATAGATTTCCACTACTCCCGGTGTTATTGTTACATTTATTCCTATATTTCTGCTCTTATTTATATCTTCCAAGTCTTCGTGTTCATATTCTTTTGTATTCAGTGTAAATCCTCCGTCTATTACAGAACCTACTTGTCTTGTTTTTCCTTCTACATTCAGTATTCCGCTTTCAGCTGTAAAACTTCCTACTGCATTTGTAGTTCTCTGTGTCAGTTCTCCTTTTGAATATCCTATTCCCATATTTTGAGTATAAAGTCCGTTTGTATTTTCTTTTCTTCCGTTTCTTACTACCGAATGCTCTCCTATTCCTATACCGTAACTTATTGAATATCCCCTGCTCTTACCGTTTACACTGTCCTGTACACTTATTATGTCAAGGCTTTTTACACTTCCCTCTATTTCTTTTGTCTTTACATCTACTCCTATTACTTTTACTTCAGGATTATTGTTATATGTTGTTTTTCCTTTCGTTATATCCTGATTATTGGAGTAGTATACTGCGGTTGTTTCTCCTTTTTCTCTGCTTATACTTGGCGTTATTACTCCACTTGACGGTTTTAGAACATTTTGAACTTGACCTGCCGAATTAAACATATCGTGGCTTACCGATATTCCAAATCCCTTACCGTCCGATGTTTCTTTTATTGTACTTTTCCCTGCTTCCTTTATTATCTTTCCTGTTATGTTGTATACCGTATCTCCCTCATTTATTATGTTCAGTCCTCTTGTATGCAGATTATTTCCGTTATACTCCACTCCTTTTCCTATACGTAGATTACTCCCTACCGATATACTTTCTTCTCTATGATAGTTATTTCTGTTTTTACTGTAATTCAATGACATTCCTGAACTAAGAACATTACCGCCTAATGCTCCTGCTGCATTCATTCCTGCATTGAATGCTCCAAATCCTGCATTTATATAGTCTTCCTTATGTTTCGCTTTCGTAAGTCCTTTCCCTGCTTCCCATATCTGCTGCGCTGCACTTATCGCAGGCACTCCAAAATTAACACCTACTCCCACATAGCTGCTTTCCGTTTCCCTGTCCATTATCCTTTCTGACTGCATATCAAGTATATTTATATCTTTTCCTGTTAATTTTAACTTTCCTCCTATATATCCGTTTACCGGATATATATCCACATTCCCCTCTTCACTCTTTATCTCCACATCTCCTGCTGCTTCCAGTCTGTTCGCTATTATTTCCTTCGTTATTTCACTTATCCTGTCCCTGCTCTTGCCATAACCTACCCCTGCACTTATTCCGCTCCAGCTTACTCCGAAGCTTCCTTTTATGCCGCTTGTCTTATGCTCCTCTTCCCTTATGCTGTTTTCCACTCCCGGCAGTATCTCTACTCCCTGTTTTCCTCTAAGGTATACATTTCCCTGGGTCTGTATATCTGCCCCCTCTACTTTCAATTTCCCCTGTGCGTCATATGTTATCCCTGCTTCTCCATACAGTTGACTTAATTTATACTTCTCCCTTGTATCGCTCACATAGTCGCTTCCGCTTCCGTATCTCACTCCCATAAATCTTTTTGTTGTATGCGAATTAAACACACTGTTCAGTCTGTCCTTTGTACCCTGTACGTATATATTTCCATCCGACAGTCCTATTATTCCCCCTTTTGCATTAAAGTTTACCCCCTGTGCAAATACTCCCTTATTGTCCGCAGGGGCTCCCACTTTCCTGAAGTTCATAAGTATGTTTCCGTCGGATGTCAGATCTACATTATTTGCATACACATTATCTTCTACCCAGTTGTTTGTTGTAGTCTTTTTCTTTACTCTTCCGCTCTTATGTGTTTCACTTCTCTGTTTTAATTCCGTATCCACTGTCGAAAGCATTGTAAGGTATCTTTTTGCATTTAATGCTATATTTTCTTTCCCTTTTACGTTACTGCTTTCAAGGATTATATCCCTTGCTGATTCGAGGATTGTATTTTTACCCTCTCCTATCTCTCCTGATACCGTAGTAGTCTTTGTCCAGCTGTCCCATTTTGTTCCTACCTGAACCGTTTCCACTTTATCTCCCGATATCTTTCCAATTTCTCTTCTTACGGGTCTTGTTACTTCCTTTACTTCCACCTGTCCGTGTTTATCTTCCCTAAGTGCTATGGTTCTGTCAACTATGTCTTTTTCCGTACTCTTTATTACTGTTCCTTCTGACCCTTTTATATTTCCAGCTATATTTTCAGCTTCTTTTGCCTCAACATATACCGTTCCGTTACTTTCTATCTTTCCTACATTTCTTATATTTTCCGTTATCCCGTATACTTCTGTTACTGTTTTGCCTATATGTTTAAAGAATCTTCCTAACCCCACTTCCCTTGTCAGCTCTTTTATTGTTATGCTGCTTTCATTTATTACTTTCCCCTCTTTTGATGTTACCTGTGTCGCTTCTCCTCCCTTTATTTCTCCCCCTATATTTCTTATGCCTTTATTCCCTTCTACAAGTACAATATTTCCGTTTATTTTTCCTGTATTATTTCCTATACTTGCATTTATCCCTTTTCCTGTAAGCTCTATCTGTGTTGTTCCTGTAATACCTATTTGTGATGTGTTTACAAGGTTTCCTCCTTTTATTGCTGTACTGTTTGTCCCTCCTATTATTGACGGATTTAATGCTGTTACATTTCTGTTGTCTACAAGTACTCCGTCTTTTCTTCTGTTTGTTCCTTTTTCATATTCTTCCGTACCGTTTACTACTTTCCCTTTTACGTCTATATATACATCCGTTCCTTTTATTCTTCCTCCGCCTGCAAGTATTACTCTGTCTTTTCCGTCTATATATCTTTCAGTATTATACAGGTTTTTAGCCGTTATCGATACTCCTTTTTCTGCTTTTATTATTACATTTCCGTCTGCTGTTATGTCGGAACCGTTCATATTTATATGGTATGTTCTTTCCGTTTCCTGTTTTGGCTGTTCTTTTCTTTCTCTTCTTTTTCTTAGGAAATTCGTTACGGCTGTTCCTTCCGTTCCTGTCGCTTTCAATGTATCCTTTATTATTACTTCCGTTTCTCCTATATTTTCAAAATGTCCGTTCCTTACTTCTCCGTATACATCTCCTCTTGCGTGCAGTTTTCCCCTGTCATTTCTTATTAATGTTTCAGCTATCAGGGCAAGGTTTCCCTCTGACAGTATCTTTCCTCTGTTGTTTTCTATTATCCCTGCTTCCACATATGTCTCTTCTTTCCCTTTTATTAGTCCTGTTTCCTTATTTAATACTTTTCCGTTCACTTTTATATACAGATTCTTATCACTTAAAAGGTTTCCCTTATTTTCTATATTGTCCGCTTTTAATACAAGGGTTGTTGTACCCTTTATCTCTTTTGCATTGTCAAGGTTTCCTTTTGTTTCTATGCTTAGTATTCTTGATACTATGTTTTCCTTTAATATTACTCCCTGTTCTGCTATTAGCTCCAGTGTGTTCTTTCTTTCCATTTTTTCATTTACTGTTATTTTCTTTGCATTTAATGTCGTCGCATAATCTCCCGCTACTGTCCCCTCATATACGTACTCGTTAGGCGTAATGAGTTCCACTACACCTCTTGATACTATCTTTCCGTCCTTATTTACTGTTCCTCCTGCATTTACTGCTGTTTTTCCTAAACTTGCTATTATTCCTTTTGTATTGTCAAGTCTGTCAGATTTCAGATTTATTCCTGTTGTTTGTTCCTTATTTTCTTCCTTTTTATCCTCTTTACTTTCTTCTTTTACTTTTTCTTCCACTTGCCATTCTTTTGCCTGTTCTTTTGTTATTCCGTCTGACAGTATGTATCCTTTTACGTTTGACGTGTCTTTTACGTTTATATCTATCTTACTGTTACTTCTTATTTCTCCGCTGTTATTGTCAAGTTTATTTCCCGTTACTTCTATCTTTCCGTTACTTCTTATTAATCCTGATAAGTTATTTAATTTTTCTCCTACTATCTTTACGCTTTCTGCTCCCGATATTTCCCCTCTTATATTACTTGTTTCCTTTATTATCCCCTCTATCTTTTCATTTGACAGCAGCTGTCCGTTGTCATTTATCAGTCTGTCTGCATTAAGTCTTTTTATATTCCCTTTTATTATTCCGTTTCTGTTGTCTATTATTTTTCCATTCAAAGTCAAGGCTCCTATGGAGTCTATCTTTCCTTTGCTGTTCCCTTTTATATTTCCCCCTATGCTTATTTCTCTTCCTCTTATTACACCTTGTGTATTGTCTAATGTTCCTGTTATGTTTATTCCTATTTCTTTATTTTTTATATTTTCATTATTCTGCTGTTCCTTGTTTTCTTCTTCTTTTTTGACATCTTCTTTTGTCAGTCCGTCCGATAGTATATATCCTTTTACATTTGATGTGTCTTTTACGTTTATATCTATCTTACTGTTACTTCTTATTTCTCCGCTGTTATTATTAAGTTTATTTCCTGTTACTTCTATCTTTCCGTTACTTCTTATTAATCCTGATAAGTTGTTTAACTTTTCTCCTACTATCTTTACGCTTTCCGCTCCCGATATTTCCCCTCTTATATTACTTGTTTCCTTTATTATTCCCTCTATCTTTTCATTTGACAGCAGCTGTCCGTTGTCATTTATCAGTCTGTCTGCATTAAGTCTTTTTATATTCCCTTTTATTATTCCGTTTCTGTTGTCTATTATTTTTCCATTCAAAGTCAAGGCTCCTATGGAGTCTATCTTTCCTTTGCTGTTCCCTTTTATATTTCCCCCTATGCTTATTTCTCTTCCTCTTATTACACCTTGTGTATTGTCTAATGTTCCTGTTATGTTTATTCCTATTTCTTTATTTTTTATATTTTCATTATTCTGCTGTTCCTTGTTTTCTTCTTCTTTTTTGACATCTTCTTTTGTCAGTCCGTCCGATAGTATATATCCTTTTACATTTGATGTGTCTTTTACGTTTATATCTATCTTACTGTTACTTCTTATTTCTCCGCTGTTATTATTAAGTTTATTTCCTGTTACTTCTATCTTTCCGTTACTTCTTATTAATCCTGATAAGTTGTTTAACTTTTCTCCTACTATCTTTACGCTTTCCGCTCCCGATATTTCCCCTCTTATATTACTTGTTTCCTTTATTATTCCCTCTATCTTTTCATTTGACAGCAGCTGTCCGTTGTCATTTATCAGTCTGTCTGCATTAAGTCTTTTTATATTCCCTTTTATTATTCCGTTTCTGTTGTCTATTATTTTTCCATTCAAAGTCAAGGCTCCTATGGAGTCTATCTTTCCTTTGCTGTTCCCTTTTATATTTCCCCCTATGCTTATTTCTCTTCCTCTTATTACACCTTGTGTATTGTCTAATGTTCCTGTTATGTTTATTCCTATTTCTTTATTTTTTATATTTTCATTATTCTGCTGTTCCTTGTTTTCTTCTTCTTTTTTGACATCTTCTTTTGTCAGTCCGTCCGACAGTATGTATCCCTTTACATTTGATGTGTCTTTTACATTGATGTCTATCTTACTGTTACTTCTTATTTCTCCGCTGTTATTATTAAGTTTATTTCCTGTTACTTCTATCTTTTCCGTTGCAAGTATTTCTCCTGTGTTTCTTGTTTCCTTTGATTTTATTTCCACTCTTCCGTTTGCTTCTATCTTTGATGTTATACTTGTCTTTTCACTTTCTATTTCTATTGCCTTTTCTCCAAGGGCTTTTTCCAGATATCCCGTTACTACTTTTGCGTCTATTTCCGTTTCTTTTGCTTTTACCTGTACTTTCTTCCCTGCTGTTGTTTCCCCTTTCATTCTTACTTTCTTTGTACTCTTATATGTTACCTGCTTTCCTGCATTTACCTTGTTTGTCGTTATATCTCCGTTTGCTGTCAGTGTTATATTGTCTACACTTACCAGATCCCCTTTTGTATTTACTCCTGCCCCTTTATCATTTGAGATTATATCTATCTTTCCTGCGTACATACTTCCTGCTGCTTTTCCGTCTACCGCTATTCCTCTATATGTTTCACCTTTACTTTTTACTTCCTTCGTTCTGTACTCGTATGTCTGTCCCCCTGCTGATACCAGCACTCTTGTTTCTTTTGACGCTTTTATCACTCCTGCTATATCTATCGTCTTTCCTAAAAGCTCAAGGTCTGTTAGGCTTAATGCGTCCACTCCTTTTTCTCCTATCCCTATATGCCCCTGTGATACATCTATGGCTACAAGGTCTCCGTCCTTCATCTGTAAACTTCCTGTTGTCAATGTTACCCTGTCCGTATTTAAAAAGCCTCCACCGTTTACATATATGCCGTTTCTGTTTGCCATTACAAGGTCGGCTCTCTGTCCTGCCACTTCCACTATCCCGTTTATATTTGTTCTGTTCTTCCCTGTTACTTCCGTTATGATGAGGTTTGCAGCCACTCCGTTATCAAGGTTTCTGTTTCTTGCTACAAGTCCTGCTGTCTGTGTATTTACTGCCACATGTTTATTATTGTTTAGTATTAGCCCCTGTTCACTTACCTGTAATTCTTTAAGGGAGTTATAGCTTGTCCCGTTCTTATTCGGTGCCGCTATATCTATCTGGTCTATTCCCGAAGCTGTTTTTGTTACTTTTGTTCCTATACTTGCAGGGTCGGGTATTATTTCGGAAAATATGTTGAAATTAAAAAACAGCAGCATTACAAAAGCTACTGTTTTTCTTAATAGTCTATCCTTAAAATATTCCTTTAAAAGCAAAAAATTTTTATCAGTCATTTTTTTCACTCCCCTTGAATTTTATATTAAAAAGTTGTATTTTATATTAGATACCTAATATTACCATAATTTTCATAAAGTTTCAATAAAATTCTTAATACAAATCTTATTTTTTAAAATTTGATTATTTATATCAAGTTATATTAAGATTTTTTACATACTTATCCAATTATGTTTTTATTTTATAAAAACTGAAAAAGTCGAATTTTCATTCGACTTTTTCATATTTTTTCATATTTTATTGGTGTTCTTTCATATAAATCCAATAAAACTTGACTGACAATTTTTATTATTTTTTCTTCATTAGAAACCCGTTCGATTTTCCCATTTACCATTTTTTTTCTTGACTGCCATGGGAGCAACAACACTTATTACACCCATTACTATGACTATAATTATTATTTGTATCCAATTGGCATATAAATACCCGCTCACCGTAGGTTCTACAAATACTTCACTGAACGAGTAAGACAAACAGTAAAAAAATGAAAATTCAGGATTAATTCTCTTTGCTAAAACAGCTAAATTTATAACTTCTCCTATATATGCTCCCCCCACTGCGAATATTACGGTAAAAAATGTCGAAAATAATGTCATTTCAGGATATTCATAAAAAAATTTACTCCTTTTTTCTCCGAATTTACTGACTCCCATTTCCTCTTCTTCGGGTTTTTCTCTTTTCTCATTTATCCATTTGGGAAGATACATAAATCCAGTCATCGGCAAAACGGTGAAAAGTATAGGAGTAACTATAGGATAATATTCATTTGTCATAGATATTATTACATAAATTATTATTGCCAATTTGGCTCCTAACAGTCCTCCAACCAGTCCCAAAAGTTTATTTTCATCTTTTTTCACTGTAAACTTCAAATCCATTCTTCTACTCCTTATAATTCCTAATTTTTATTCAATGCACTTATTAGCGTACTAAGCAGATTTGGTCTATAGACTGTGAGATTTACAAGAGACAGTATTACTTTTCCGTCCAAACTGAAAACTTTTATATTTCCATAATTTCCGCTTACTTTATAATCATCCCATTTATAGATTTCATTGTCAAAAGATATATATTCTTTTGTTACCGTTATTTTATAGCCATTTTCTATCAATTCAGCCATTTTAGCTAAAGTTCTTCTTTGACCGAAAAATCCCAACACATTCTTTTTAGGATTTTTAAAAGGAAATACTTCCATTCCTCCCCTTTCTATATTTTCCATTACTTCAGAATAGACCGCTTTTACTACATCTTCCTGAAATAAATGAAATGATTTTACTCCATAGCCGTTACCCAGTATCATTTTCCAATCCTGATTTCCTGGTTTATAATTAATACTTGCAAAAGTTCCGGGTGTAAGTCCGGGTGTGAAATAATATTTCAAATCCTTATAATAATTCTTTTCCCCTTTACTACCTACAACAAATCCGTCGTCATAAAAATATATATTGGAATATTTTTTCAAAAGAAAAATTCCCAGTGCTATAAATCCGATTTGAGCTAAAATTAATAAAAATAGTACTAAAATTATTGTCAGAACTCCTGATATACCTTTATTTTCCATAATTTTTCCGATAGAGTTAAATCCGACTGTTATTGTTGCAAATATGAAACACGACCATAGTACTATATTTGACCATGAAACAAATTTTAAATAAAATCTGCTTCCCACAACTTTTTTGGCTTTTCCGTATTTTTCTTCTACTTTACTCATTTTGTTTTCTCCTCTCTTTTTCATAAATTTAAGTTCCTATTTAAATTTTAAATTTAAATCAATTTTTATTCAGTTCTCCTATCAAGGCCAATCATAATTTTATAATAATTACATTATACATAAATAAGGGGCAAAATTCAATCAGATAATTGGAGAATTTATCGTAAAAATTATTTTATTCCTATTGCATTTATTTTATTTTAAAGGTAAAATAATGATATTAAAATTAAATAAGGGAGGAATTTTTATGAATTTATGGATACTTATAGGTATCGTTATTATTGTCGTGGGCTTCAGTCTAAAACTTGATGTCCTTGCCGTTGTTCTTACTGCGGGAATTGCTACGGGGTTAGCTGCAAAAATGGACTTTCTGAAAATTCTCGGAATTATAGGAAAAGCCTTTGTTGATAACAGGCTGATGTCCATTTTTCTAATCAGCTTTCCCGTTATCGCAATGCTTGAGAGATACGGTCTTAGAGAAAGAAGTGCTGAATTAATCGGAAAACTTAAAAATGCCACTGCGGGGAAAATTTTGACTTTTTATATGATTATCCGTTCTATTGCGGGAGCTTTGTCAATCAGAATAGGAGGACACATACAGTTTATCAGACCTCTTATTTTACCTATGGCTGAAGCTGCGGCAAAATCTTCCAAAGAAGATGAACTGACGGAAAAAGAAACCGAAAATCTAAAAAGCCTAAGTGCTTCAGTGGAAAATTACGGTAATTTCTTTTCTCAAAATATATTTATAGGTGCTTCGGGACTTCTTCTAATTCACGGTACTTTGCAAGAGAGCGGATACGACGTTTCCTTAAAAGACCTTGCATTATTCTCATTACCTATAGGAATTATCGCCATAATCTTTACTGCCATCCAAGTATGGCTGTATGATAGAAAAATTTTGACCGCTAAGAAACATTCAAAAGGAGGTAGCAACTAATGGACTTAAAATCATTCTTTAATACCCTATCGGAAATTATTTATATTCTCTGTGGACTTGTGAGCATAAGTACAGCATTCAGAGGACTGAAAAATGAAAAAGCCAAAATCGGAACGTTTTTATTCTGGTTTATTTTAGGTATCATTTTTATACTTGGAAATGCTGTTCCTTACGAAGTTACAGGAGCATTGCTCATAATTTTAGGACTGATTACGGTTACAAATCAGCTTCAAATAGGAAACTTTGCAGTTATTACACACGAATTTAAAATTGCCCAGAGCCAAAAATTTAAAAATAAAATATTTATTCCCGCTCTATTAATAGGAGTTTCAGCTTTTCTTATTCTCCAGTTTAAAATCGGAAAAGTAACTGTCCCTTCGGCAGTTGGGATAGGCGGAGGTGCAATTATTTCACTGATTGTCGCTTCAATTATTTTAAAACCTAAACTTAAAGAAACTAATGATGATACTGCCAGACTTTTAATGCAGGTAGGTGCGTCTGCTCTTCTGCCTCAGCTTCTTGCCGCATTAGGTGCCGTTTTCAAGGAAGCGGGGGTAGGAAATGTAATATCTCAAAGTATCTCGGCAGTAGTACCTTCAGGAAATATTTTTTTAGGTATTGTAATCTATGCTATCGGAATGGCATTATTTACTATGATTATGGGAAATGCTTTCGCAGCTTTTTCAGTAATAACTGCGGGCATAGGTATACCGTTCATTCTGAAACACGGAGGAAATCCTGCCGTTATCGGAGCTTTGGGAATGACCGCCGGTTACTGCGGAACACTTATGACTCCTATGGCTGCAAACTTTAATATAGTGCCTGCTTCCATTCTTGAAATAAAGGACAAAAACGGCATTATCAAAACCCAATTGCCTATGGCACTTGTATTACTTGCCGTTCACATTATACTAATGCTGATATTATTCGGAGTAAAATAATATTTTCTTATTATTGTCTAAATTATTACTATCTGATTATTATTATGTGAAAATGAAATATCCGATAAATATATCATAGTAGAGAATGGATTACTGTCTGATTATTATGTAAAAGACATATTTACGGAACAAATTTATAGAAAGGAGCTTATAGCTTATATATAAGACATTATTATATATCCGCTATATGATAAATATATGAAAATACTTGTTACAGGTTTTGATCCTTTTGGAGGAGAACCTATAAACCCTGCTATTGAATCGGTAAAAAAATTACCTGACAATATTGCAGGAGCTGAAATTATAAAACTGGAAATACCTACAGTTAGAGGAAAATCTTTAGAAAAAATAGAAAAAGCCATTCAGGAGCATAATCCTGACATTATACTGTCAGTCGGACAGGCGGGAGGAAGATTTGATATCACTGTTGAGCGTGTCGGTATAAATATGGACGATTTCCGTATTCCTGATAATGAAGGAAATCAGGTTATAGACGAGCCTGTATTTTCTGACGGAGATAATGCCTATTTTGTAAAACTGCCTGTCAAAGCTATGGTTCAGAATATTCAGAAGAACAAAATTCCTGCTTCGGTTTCCTATACTGCGGGTACTTTTGTATGTAACCATGTGTTATACGGTGTACTGTACCTTGTTGAGAAAAAATACAAAGGTAAAAAATCAGGATTTATCCATATTCCTTTTTTGCCTGAACAAGTTGTTGATAAAAGAAATATGCCCTCAATGGAGCTGAACACTATTGTTACGGGACTGACTGCGGCTATCGAAGCGATAGTTGAAAATGCCGAAGATATAAAAGAAACAGGCGGAACGGTATGTTAAACAGACTGTAATGACGACAGTTTCTCATAAAATAATACTATATTACAGGAGAGATAAATGACAAAATTATTTGTATACGGCTCTTTAAGAAAAGGCTGTTTTAATCACCATTATATTGAGGATATAGCCCAATTTAAAGGTATGTTTTATGTGAAAGGAAACATTTTCACTCTTACAAATCAGAAATATCCTGCATTGATTTTATCCGACCCGCAAGAAAAAAATAATCCCGAAAATTTTACAATAGGAGAATTATATGAATTTTCTGATGATACTGAAAACATAAAAGACTTGTTTGAAAAAATGGATAAAATGGAAGGATATTACGGAGAAAATCTTGAAAATAACCAATACAACAAACTTTATCTCGATATTTATGACAGCAGTTACAGTAAAACGGATAAAGCCTATGTCTATGTTTTTAATCTAAATAATCCTGCATTAAAAGGTACTTTAGGAGATAAAATTAAAGACAATGACTTTCTAAATGTATATAAACAGGAGAGATAAATGACTGAAAAGGAAAAAATGCTGAAAGGTGAGTTATATCAAAGTTTTGGAAAAGAACTTACAGAAGAACGTCTACGTGCAAAGTCATAAAAAAAATTGATAAATTATAAAAAATTAGGATTTAGAAAAGTTTTTTCTCTTAAATCCTAATTTTTATTTTTTCTTTAGTTAATATTGGAATACAAGTATGTATTAAAACTATAAAATATACTAACATAGACTTATAATCTAAACGTATTTTGATTTTTTGGATACAGATGTCATATAATTTTCAGAAAAACTGAACTTATAATTTAAATGTACTTCTGATTTTCCTCTATCAAATCAGTAAATTCTTTAATATTTTTCAATGTTTCGGCTATGTATTCCTTATTATCCACTATTTTTTCAATTTTAAAAAATATGCTTTCCCATGCTTTATATACTTCAGGCATAACTTTCAGTCCTTCTTCAGTTATTTTTGTAAAAGACTGTTTTCCCGATTTTACCCTTTCCACATAGCCTTTTAAAACTAATTTGTCTACAAATCTCGTTACAGTCGAAGGAGCTATTGTCAAAGCTTCCGATATCCTGTTTACAGATAGCCCGTTTTCTTCCTCCTGTAATAAAACCATTAGAAACGCGTGTGTAGGACATATATCCATTTTACTGAAAGATTCTTCAGCAAATTTATTTACTACTCTGAATAACCTTGATATAGTAAAATATAGACAATTATTTATTTGCGTTTCTCCCTTGGTACAACTTTCCATTTCAATCACTTCCTTTTACATTCTTTTTTGACTTATATTTTTTATTTTTAGGATAATCCCATTTAAAGTTTTGTACATACAATGCTAACATATACTTTTGATTTTGTCAATTTTCTTTATTTTTTCCCTGTTCTTCAAAATAAAAAATAACTCCCAGTTTTAACACAATATACACAGGAATAGCCAAAAATGCTCCTCCTATCCCAAATAATGCTCCTCCGATAAGTACAACGAGAAGCGTAGTTATAGGGTGAA
Source organism: Pseudoleptotrichia sp. (assembly GCF_057270515.1). Classification (NCBI taxonomy): domain Bacteria; kingdom Fusobacteriati; phylum Fusobacteriota; class Fusobacteriia; order Fusobacteriales; family Leptotrichiaceae; genus Pseudoleptotrichia; species Pseudoleptotrichia sp. The sequence continues at coordinate 27,799 of NZ_DBHIXS010000011.1, forward strand.
TATCCACAGATTTACTTGTAAGCCATGGTTTTATTATGTTTGCTTCTATAGTTTGTAATATAGTTATAAATACAATAATCATCACTACCAGTTTGAAAGATTTTGTAGAAGCATAAAGTATCGCGGGTATCAGACCTATAAAAGGCCCTATAAACGGAATAACGTTTCCTGCACCTACTATTATTGAAAATAATGAACTGTATTCCATTTTGAGAAAAAAGAAAATAATGTAGGAACATATTCCTACAATAACACTGTCCAGAACTGTTACTTTTATATATTTTCCAATAGCGTCATCCATTTGTTTGATAAGAGGTATAAGCTCTTCCTTATCAAGTTTTTTCAAGCCCTTTTTTACACCCTCATCTATATTATCATAGCTGAATATGAGCATTATCGTAAAAATAGGGGTCATAAACAACAAACTGAATGTTCCTGTCAGTAATGACACGCTCGAATTGAGTATCTTTATAAAATTAGTAAAAATAACTTCTTTGGAATTTATTATGGAATCCCTTATATTTATATTATTCTGCTCCAAAAAAGAAAACATATTTCTTTGAAGTCTTTCCTGATTTTTGATAAAAAACTCTATAAGGCTTGACAGCTGACCTGCAATCAAAGGTATAAAAGCTAATATCACATATATGAAAAATATGAGGAATATAAGCAATACCAGTAATATAGCCATTTTTCTGTTCATTTTAAAAGTTTCGCTCAACATATCAATAAAAGGCATAAGCGAATATACTATTACAAATGAAAGAATAAAGGGAAATATAGTTCCTGTTATTATCTGAATGGACTTTTCAAAATAGACATATACTTTAAAAAACAGAAATACTGAAAGCAATGCCAATGATAAAACTGTAAGTATATTTTTCCATTTCAAAATTTTTTCTTCATTATAAAAATTCATAATACTCCTTTCTCTTTCCTTTACAGAAAAAATTATGAATGAACTTATTTTTAATAATTCTCATTTTTCTTATTGAATACTATACTTATAGGACAGCCTTCAAAACCGAAATATTCTCTCAATTTATTTTCAATGTATCTCTGATAGGAAAAATGTATCAAATCAGGATTATTTGAGAAAAATACAAATTTAGGAGGAGCTTGCCCTATCTGCGTTCCGTAATTTATTTTGACAGCTCTTCCTTTTCTGGTAGGAACAGGATTTTGAGCTATCATTTCCGATAAAATCTGATTTAGCAGCCCTGTCGTAATTTTCTTATGATATTCCTCGTTTATAAACTTAGCCTGTTCCAGTATTGACACCGTTCTTTTTCCCGTAAGTGCCGATATTGTTATAATCGGTGCATAATCAAGGAAAGGCAGGTCAGCTTTTACAAGTTCCGTAAATTCTTTTACGCTGTTGTTGTCCTTTTCTATCAAATCCCACTTATTTATAGCTATTATGATAGGCTTCTTTTCCTCATATATGAGTCCTGCAACTCTTTTATCCTGCTCCGTCAGAAGCTCTGTCGCGTCAAGCATTAACACACATACATCTGCCCTTTTTATAGATTTTACAGCTCTCAACACACTGTAATATTCAATGGAATCTTCTATTTTCGACTTTTTTCTAATCCCCGCAGTATCTATAAGAGTATAAATTTCTCCGTCATATTTTAAGGAAGAATCTATAGAATCCCTCGTTGTTCCTGCCATATCGCTTACTATCGACCTTTCTTCATTCAGCAGTTTATTTATAAGTGATGATTTACCTGCATTCGGTCTGCCGAGTATGGCGATACTCAAGCCCTCTTCAGTTTCCTTTTCTTTTTTACTGTCGAATTTTGTTATTACCGCATCAAGCAAATCCCCCAGATTTATTTTATGCTCCCCTGAAATTCCTATCACTTCTTCAAATCCCAATGCATAAAATTCCAGTATATTTTCCTGTTCTCTTATATAGTTATCTATTTTATTTACAGCGACTACAACTTTTTTATCTTTTTTTCTCAATATATTTGCTATATCTTCATCAAGCCCAGTAATTCCAGCTCTGCCGTCCACAAGAAATATCACCACATCGGCTTCATCAATGGCGACTTGTGCCTGTTCCTTTATTTTTCTCATCATAAAGTCATCAGTTTTAGGTTCCAGTCCTCCCGTATCGACTAATATAAAACTTTTTCCCGACCATTCCGTTTCACGGTAAAGTCTGTCCCTTGTAACTCCCGGTTCATCTTTCACAATGGAAAGTCTGTCTCCTACGATTTTATTGAATAATGTAGATTTTCCAACATTAGGTCTACCTACTATCGCTACTGTATGTTTCATTTTCCCTCCTCAATTATGATAATCACATTTTATCACGATTATAATCTTATCACAATTATTTTATTTATTCCGTTTAACTTTTCTTCTATACTGCTATTCGCTTTTATTTTCAGAGTTACTCTGTCGGAATAATTTTTTTCCTGAATTTCTATTCCATATTTTTGCTCATTTGCATTTAAAAACATTTCTACTTCTGATGTGTTTTCATAGTCGTAATCCAAAATAAATACTGATTTTTCTGTATATTCTATTATTTCCGCTTCGTTTACTGCCAATTTTGCAGTTTTTGCATAATTTCGTATAAGTCCGCCCGCCCCCAGTTTTATTCCGCCGAAATATCTTGTAGCGACTATCACCACATTATATATGTCAAGGATATTCAGTATCTCCGCCATAGGCTTTCCCGCTGTGTTTGTCGGCTCTCCGTCATCATTATATTTGAAATACTCCTGTCCGTTTTCCATAACTCTGTAAAGAGGTACATTATGTGTAGCATCAGGGTGCAATTCCCTCACCGATTTTATAAATTTTTCAGCTTCATTCACCGAAGAAACGGGTTTTATATATCCTATAAATTTTGATTTTTTTTCTTCAAATTCGATGATTGTTTCTTTTAATACTGTTTTCAATTTTTTTCCTTTTTTCAATTTTTATTTTTTCAATCTCTATTTTTTAATTTCTGTTTTTTTCTTCAAATATTTCATAAACTCTTTTATACAAGTCAGTTTGAGCTATTTTATCAAAGTATTCCTTAGCTTTTTTCTCATCCTGTATTTCATTATTTGCTGTAGAAAGAAAGAATAAAACGATTGAAGCTATAGAGCTGTTATATTTTACCGAATTTTTCGACATTTTTACGTTTCCAAGCTGATTTAAATATAGCTCCATTGTTTTCTGATATTCTTTTTTCTTCATTAATTCTACTATTTGGACAAAAGTATTTGCCAATCTGAGCGAATCTACTTCCTCATCGGTAATCCCGTACTTTCTTTTTGCTTTTTCACTTTTTGCCAGCTCTATAACTTCTGCTCTTAAGGCAGTTATTTTCTCCTCAGGAGCTTTATTTATGACAGCTCTGTTAAGCTCCGCTATTTTTAAAATGAAAGTATCGTTACCATATTCACTTTTTATTTTATTGAGATATTTTTCGGCTTCCTTTTTATTTTCAATATTTGTATAGTAGCTGTCCCAATTAAGTAATGTAACCGGTTTATAAGGATTATATTTTTCAAATAACTCCAAATATTTTTTATATTCTTTTTTATTCCTTATCTGAAAATTAGTTATTATAAAGTCTGCCGCTATAAAGTTTCTTTCATCCCGTTTCAAAAGATTTTCTGCCATTTTGAGCTGGAGTTCAAGCACATCGTCATTTTCTTCAAAATAGTTATTTGTACCTATTGCCATATCCTGCATTATAGTCTCATCTATTATATCCTGATTTACTCCCAGTCGGGACAAATTTTCCTGTATATATTCCTTTCTTGTAAAAGCATTTGTTGAAAAATTTATTATAAAAAACACTGTCAAAATTAGTAATATTTTTTTCATTATAATTTCTCCTTTTAAAATCTTATATTATATTAATTATCCCTCTCAAAGAGTCATTTTTTCATTTTTCTGTATATTTAGACTTCTTTTTTAGACTTCTTTACAGATATCGAATTATAAGTCTATAACTTACATAAAATCCACAGGTATTCCCAAATCTGCAAGCTTTATAAAAAAATCAATTATCCAAAGAAAAAATTTATTGAATATCCCGAAATATACTATGGCAAATACTATTATCATTCCGTATTTTTCTATCTGATTATAAAAATTTCTCACTGTTTCCCCTGCCATTGAATATATTATTCTTCCCCCGTCAAGGGGAGTAATGGGAATAAGATTGAAAAATGCAAGAGCTAAATTTACTATATATAGATAAAGGAACACGGTATAAATAGTGTTGTCCAAATTTAAACCGAATATCCTGTATTTCAAAATTATTAATGAAATTGAGGCAATTATAAAATTTACTACTATTCCCGCTATCGCCACACAAAAAAGCCCCAGCCTGTTGGGTTTTAATCTGTAAAAATTTACAGGAACGGGTTTCGCCCAACCGATTACAAAAGGAAATCCGCTTAGTATAAGGAGGATTGGCAGCAACATTCCCATTAAATCCAGATGTTTTAAAGGGTTTAATGTGAGTCTGCCCTCTCTTTTTGCGGTATCATCTCCAAATTTATACGCCACATATCCGTGAGCCACTTCATGCAGTGTCATTGAAACTATAAACACACATAGGGAAATCACTATATCCCACGAAAAGCTAAATTTTGAAAATCCGTTAAAAAACATAACTGCGAGTATTATGACAATCACAGCTAATTTTAATTCCGTATTTTTAGGATTTAACATTTTAAATTTATTGTAATATTTTCTTATAACGTCCATTTATCAACCTCTCTATTAAAATTATAACGTTTGTCTATACAGTATTATATCATAATTTAAATTTTTATGCTTGACTGTTTTTTATTAATCATGTTAAATTAGATATATAAAAGTTAAGGAGGATAAAGCTGAATATTTTATTTCAGTTAAAAAATATGAATATAAATTGGAATTTTCCCGAGAGTAACTACTCTCAGAGATTTGGAATAAGCGAAGCAGGGATTGAGACTTTCAGAGGCTCCCTTTTCGGCTCACTGGCAAAAGAAATATGCCAAAATTCGCTTGATGCACGTCTAAATTTTTCAGAACCCGTAACAGTGGAATTTTCAAAATTTGATATTAAGACAGAAGACATTCCCGGATATGAAACATTAAATAACGCTCTGAACAGCTGTCTAAATTCCAGCTCAGACAAAAAAGCAGGAAAATTTTTTGAAAATGCCTGTAAAAAAATGGGCAATCAAAGAATAAGTGTACTAAGAGCAAGCGATTTTAATACTACAGGTTTAAGAGGCTCTAAAGAATCAAACATATCCGTAAATCCATGGCAAAGCCTTGTAAAATCTTCAGGTATTTCCGATAAAGCGGCTGCATCAGGAGGAAGTTACGGTATCGGTAAATCCGCTCCTTTTGCCTCTTCGGAAATAAGAACTGTATTTTATACAACTTTTGATACTGAGGGAATTTTAGCGACTCAGGGTGTTTCAAGACTGATTTCATTCCCGATAGGCGAAGATAAGCTCACACAGGGAATAGGTTATTACGGAGAAACGGAAAAAAATTCTCCTATCTTTGAAGAATTGAATTTGGATACTTCCTTTAAAAGAGACGGTCAGACAGGTACCGACGTCTATATAATAGGGTTTTGGGAAGACCCCAAATGGAAAGAAGAGCTTATCACGGCAATACTTGAAAATTTTCTTATAGCCATTTACAGTAAAAACCTTATTGTAAAAGTTGACGATACAATTATTTCCCGAGAAACACTGAAAGAAACAATAGAAGCTCTTAAAATAAACGAAAAAAAGAAAAACCAGACTATAGGAGATTATTATAAAGTTCTTCTTGCCACATCCGAAAACGGTATGACAGAAAACAGTTTTCTTCTTGGGAATACTTTCAAGGATTTTGATGATTTTGAATTGAAAATTTTATACGACGATTTGAACAGAAAAGTCCTGATTTCGAGAAGTAACGGTATGAAAATCTTTGATTTGGACAGATTTCCGTCATCATTGCAATTTTCAGCTATTTTCACATTAACGGGTGAAAAGCTCAACAGTTATTTCAAGGAAATGGAAAGTCCGCAACATGACAGCTGGGAGCCTGACAGACATTCCGATAAAAATGCGAAAACTACATTGGAAGAGCTGAAAAGATTTATAAGAAATAAAATCGTGGAGCTTGGAAAAAATTCCACAGTAGACCATATGGACGCCGACGGTATAGGAAACTACCTGCCTGATGACTTGATATTTCTTGAAAAGAAAAAAGAAGAAGATAAAATCGATAAAGTAAGCGACAGAACTAAAAAAATAGAAATGCGGTCTGTGGATGCCGTTCCTAAAAAGAGAAATGCCAAAACAGACCCGAAAAGCAGGGAAGAATTTAACGAAGCTACCGAAAACGGCAATTTCCCTGAAGAAGCTTCTGAAATCACGGATATCCCTTTCGGAATAGATGAAAGCGAAGAAAACGGTCTTGAAAAAGAGTTTTCTATTATTAAAGATGAAAACGGATTTTTAAAAGTCAAAAAAGTATCTCTCATTCCCGACGCAAATATTCGTCTTATCCTGATAAATAAAAAATTGAGAAAATACAAGCTTGTAATACTGCCCAAAAAGGATATACCCGATGCCTGCGTGAGAATAAGCCTTTCAGGAGAACAGAGCAACCTCAGGGCAAGAATAAGAAATGCTTATGAAAATGACAACGTGTTAAATCCTTTGAGAATAAATCAGGATAAAATCTACATGAATAATCTTTTTGAAAATCAGAAATTCACACTATCTTTTATACTGAATTATTCCGATGACTGTTCTATGGAGGTTGAACTATATGAATATAGAGTATAAATTATTTCCTTATCCCGTACTGAATTATTTTTCTGACGATTATAAAAATTCCACCTTTATTTCAGAACTTGAAATAGATAAACAGGCAAATTCAATAATTTTTGAAGTAACGGCAAAGACGGACGATGAAGGATTAAAAGAACTTATTAATAGAGGGCTTGCTGAATATGTCTTTCATATCGAATGTCCCTCGACTTCTTACAGAAACATTGTAAAATCTTCTACAGGGATTGAAAACATTACAATTCCCGAAGCAAAGCTCAATAATAGAGTAAATATATGTTTTTTTATAGTTGCTAAAAAAGATATTGAAAATTATTCCAATAAAAATTTCAATGATGACTATGAGGGAATTTCTTTTTCTATCGAAAAAGCCGGAATTTTAGCTGTAGCTAAACAATTTGATATCGACATTGAAAAGGAAAAAGACAATCTGGCACAGGTACCGTCCATATTTCTCATAATAAAAAGAGATTCTGATAAAAAAGACGGTATCGAAATCGATATGTTACAGGATAAAATCCAGATATTCCTTTCAAAGAAAGATTATGAACATTATGCATTGCTTTCTAAAGGAAGTTATCAGGCTTTACTTCATTCATCCATTATTTTTCCTGCATTGATTTATATTTTTGAAAATCTGGAAAAATCCAATTTGGAAACTTTTCAAGAATTGAACTGGTTCAAAACAATCAAAAAAGTCTTAAACAATATAGATATTGAGCTTGATAAAGATTCTCTCGAAAGGGAGCATTCCTATAATCTTGCCCAGAAGATAATAAACTATCCCGTAACAAGAAGTCTGGAAGCTATGCTTTCATTGGAGAATGAAGAGGAGGAAATTTGATGAAACTGCAATTTTTAAAAGAAATACCCCTTGAAACACTAAGAAAAAATATTGAGCATAATTTTTCCAATTATTCGTCACCTACAAATGAATGGATATACACTTTTTTTGAAAATGAAGGCTCTCCTTTTCTTGATTTTAAAAAGGAAGTTCCTGATTTTGAACTGAATATGTCTTATGAAAAACCCGAAAAAAGTGATATGGAAAATATCAGAATTTTTTACAGCGCCTTAAAAAATTTATCCGTTGTAGAAGCAACTAATGAAAGTTTATGGGCAGGAATGGCTCACAGTAATTTTTGGAATTATATGCAATATCGTTTATATCTTGACAGAAATAAGTCATATATAAATAATATAAAAAATTCCTACTTTTTTTCGAGAGGAAAAAAACGTTCTCTTATAGAGCATACTTTAGCAAGGCTGTGGTGGGCGGGGAAAATGACTTATGATGAAAACAGGGAAAATCCCTTTGAACTGCTTGAAGTTTTCAACACTGACTTTAGGACTAAGCTGCTTTATCTTTTCTCAAGTAATTTCAGTAATAATCCTGTTATTACGAGAGCATTTTTATCATCTGTCCTTGATTTTGAGAAAAACGGAGTAAAAATCAAAAGAGAAATTTTCAATGAAGCTATTATGTTTCTCAATATCTTAGGCGGAACATATATTCTTGATTATCTTGAAGAAAGAGAATTAAAAGAGAAAATCACTAAAAAGATTGACAGTCTGTTACTTTCCGTTGATTAATTTTTTAGCAGTCAATCCATTAACTTTAATCATATAAAAAACTTGGTCTATCCCTTTCATTATGGGTTTAACCAAGTTTTTTCATTAAAATATTCAACATATTCAATTTTTACAAAATTTAGATAAATCACTTATAATATAAATTATAAATAAATTTATTTTTCAATTTATTCTTCTTCCCACTTTTTAGCTTTCTCGACAGCTTTTTTCCAACCTTTAAAATATTTATTTCTTAATTCTTCACTTAGATTTGGAGTAAATTTTCTATTAAGTTTCCAGTTTTTTACTATATTTTCCTTATCTTTCCAAAAACCTACTGCAAGCCCTGCAAGATATGCAGCCCCCAACGCCGTCGTTTCAGTGATTTCAGGTCTTAGAACATCCGTATTCAGTATATCCGCCTGAAACTGCATTAAAAAATTATTTCTGACTGCTCCGCCGTCTACTTTTAATGTGGAAAAAGATAATCCCGAATCTTCTTTCATCGCTTCAATCAAATCTTTAGACTGATAAGCGATAGCTTCAAGAGCCGCCCTTATTATATGATTTCTGTTTGAACCTCTCGTAAGACCGACAATAGTACCTCTTGCATACATATCCCAATAAGGAGAGCCTAACCCGACAAATGCAGGTACAAGATAAACTCCTCCGTTATTCTCAATTTTTGTAGCAAAATATTCCGTATCGGCAGCATCACTGAAAAACTTCATCTCATCCCTAAGCCATTGAATAGCGGCTCCCGCAATAAACACGCTCCCTTCAAGAGCATATTCTATTTTATTGTCTATCCCTATGGCAATCGTAGTAAGCAGACCATTAGCAGATTTTATACATCTTTCTCCTGTATTCATAAGCATAAAACAACCTGTGCCATAAGTATTTTTAGTATCTCCGCTGTTAAAACACGCCTGACCGAACAAAGCCGCCTGCTGGTCTCCTGCCATTCCTGCTATCGGAATATCGGTACCGCTTTCTTCTCCCATAGTCAGACCCATTTTTGTATATCCGTATACTTCGCTGGAATTTCTCACTTCGGGCAGCATATTTTCAGGTATATCCAGTTCTTTTAATATTTTTTTATCCCATTTCAGTTCTTTAATATTAAAAAGCATTGTCCGCGAAGCATTAGTGTAATCCGTAACATGGACTTTCCCTGCCGTCAATTTCCATACGAGCCAAGTATCTACCGTACCGAAAAGCAGCTCTCCTTTTTCGGCCCTTTCCCTTGCTCCTTTTACATTGTCCAGTATCCATTTCAATTTAGTCCCCGAAAAATAAGCATCCAGTATGAGTCCCGTATTTTCTTTTATATATTCTTCCAATCCTTTTTCTTTCAATTTTTCACATATATCCGCAGTCCTCCTGCATTGCCATACAATCGCGTTATATACGGGTTCTCCCGTTTTTTTATCCCAGACTATCGTTGTTTCTCTCTGATTTGTAATGCCTATGGCTGCAACATCTTTCAGAGATATGCCCGACCTTGCTATAACTTCTGTCAGCACGGACCTTTGAGTTGCCCATATTTCCATTGGATTATGTTCTACCCAACCCGGCTCAGGATATAATTGAGTAAATTCTCTCTGGGCTGTGGAAATGATATTTGTATTTTTATCAAAAATTATAGCTCTCGAGCTTGTAGTTCCTTGATCCAGTGCTATTACATATTTTTTAGTTCCGTATATTTCTTTTAATTCACTGCTGTTCATTAATATTCCTTCCCTTTTTTATTTTTTTACTCACTAAATTATATCCTTTAAACTAAAATTGTCAACTTTTAAAAATTATTAAAATGCCCAGTTTCCTTTTCTGAATACAGGCTCTCTCGTACCGTCTTTATTAATTCCGTCAATATCCATTTCCGCATCTCCTATCATAAAATCCACATGGACAATAGAGCGGTTCAAATGAGCTTTCTCAAGTTCCTCTTCCGTCATATTTTTCCCGCCTTCGACATTTGTAGGATAAGCAGCCCCCAATGCCAGATGATTGGAAGCATTTTCATCAAACAATGTCTGATAATATAACAATCCCGAATTTGAAATTGGAGAATTATGAGGTACAAGAGCCACTTCACCTATACTTTTGGCACCTTCATCAGTTTCAAGAAGCTGTTTCAGTATATCGTAGCCTTTTTCAGCTTCAAAATCAGTTACTTTTCCGTCTTTGAAAGTCAATTTAAAATTATCTATTATATTTCCCTGATAAGACAGAGGTTTTTTATTTGAAACATAACCGTCTATTCTACATCTGTCTCCCGCGGTAAATACTTCTTCGGTAGGCATATTGGGCATAAAATCCGTACCTTTCAGATTTTTACTTCCTGCCGCAATCCATACGTGATTTTCAGGCAGTCCTACTGTCAAATCTGTGCCTTTTGCCGTATAATGCAATGCCGAATATTTCTTTTTATTGAGGTAATCAGCTTTTTCCGACAATGTTTTATGATGTTCTTCCCATGCTTTTATAGGGTCTTCCTTATCTACCCTGACGGTTTTTAAAATAGCGTCAAGCAATTTTTCCTGTGCTTTTTCGGAACATTTTTCTTCGGGAAATACAAGTTTTGCCCAATCGGCAGACGGATAGCTCGCTATTGTCCATGAGTTCATATCTGTCATAACACGGGAACGGTAATATTTAAAAGCTTCTCCCATATTTTTAGCGTAAGCTCCCAACTTTTTCGGGTCTATTCCTGAAAGTAAATTGGGCGAACTGCTTAAAATATGTATAAATACTACATTATCGTCCAAATATTCATTTCTTTCATCTATTGCCCATTGGGAAATGTGTGAATACACTTCAACCGACTGATACTCAGCATGCATACGGGTAAGTCTGTCATCCGATAATTTTATATGAACATCGCTCGCTCCTTCTTTATAAGCAGCTTCAGTTACTTTATATACTAAAGGCAGAGCGTCTGTAGTGCAGTTTATCCAGACTTTCTGACCTTTCTGAACATTTGCACCTACTTTTACTATGACCTCGGCATATTTATCCAGTTTCAAATCCAAATTTTCCATAATTTTATCTCCCTCTCCTGTAATTAATTATTATTATTTGATATTTCTATTTTTTTCATTATTTTTTTTATTGTATCATCTTTTTGAAATTTACTCCCTTTAACTTCTCCTTTTTTTATTCTGTCATACAAAAGAATTTCAAAATTTTCTCTTTATTACATATTATCATATTTTTCAATTATGTCAAACCTGAATATTTTAAAAAAATCAAAATTAATTTCAGATTGTGGTTTCATCTATCAGCCAGCTCCCTTTTTCCTTGGAAAAATTAATAATTACAGGATTTTCTTTTCTATTTTTTTTCATTTGTTTTCTCAATCCTATCGTAACCTGTGCATTAGTGTTCGACATATAGTTTATTTGCTGTATTTCATATTTTGACACAGGGCTGACTATATCTTCTATACTTTTTTTCACTTCATTTTCTATTTGAGCATTATTTTTTATTATTTCCTGTTTTGAAAGCCTTACAGTTTCTTCCTTATTCGTCTGATAATCAGCTGCAAAAGCTTGTAATGAAATTGTAGTCGAAATTAAAATTGCAAATTTTTTCATATTGCCCTCCTAATTTTTTATATTTTTTATTGTGATAAAATTTTATCATTTTACTATTAGAAAAAATTTATTTTAAAATTGTATCTATCTGTGTCGAAATAAAGATTTTTCAAATAAAAACGGCAAAAGTTCCTTTTTTTTAAACTTTTACCGTTCTTTTTTCTATCTGTTCCAAACAAAATAACTATAATATCATATCATCTATGGGTATAAGTACAGCTCCCATTGAAATCATATGCCCCACATCTATTTTCATTTTCTTTATGACTTTCATAATCTCTTCACCCTGCTCATCTTCGACATAAGCGATGAGTATACTGTCCGTTCCGGGCCATAAATGAGTATTAAAATGTTTCAGATGTTTTCCCCAGTCGCTGAAAACTTCAGGAACCAGCATGTATTTTTCCAAACCGTATTCATTTAATTCTTCCTTCACTTTTTCCAAGAAAAACGAGTCAAAATAAACTTCCAATCGCTTCATACCTACCATCCTCCTAAAAATTATTTTAATTATTCGATATTAAAATTCTAATTCATCTTTTCCGGATACACTTTTTCTAAAATTTTAAAATTTATTTTTAATTTTTATATTATTTGTGCTTCCGCTTTTTTCTTTTCAGCTCTTTTTTCTTTTGCTCCTTCAACGATGAGATATAATACCGGAATAAATATCAGTGTCAACAATGTCGAGAAAGATAGTCCGAACATTACCGCTATAGCCATTCCCTGATAATATCCCGCACTTCCTCCGCCTATCGCAAGAGCCATAGGTATCCATCCGAATACCGTAGTAAGTGTAGTCATAAGTATCGGACGCAGTCTTGAACCTCCCGACTCTATGAGGGCTTCTCTTAGCGGCACACCTCTCTGACGCATATTTGCAACAAAGTCGAGCAACACTATGGCATTATTAACAACCATACCCATAAGCATTATTATACCTATCATAACGAACATACTCAACTGCACACCTGTTACAACCATTCCGATTACAACTCCGATTATTGACAGCGGCAATGATGTCATTATTATCAATGGCAACACAAATGACTCAAGCTGTACAGCAAGGACTATATATATCAGTGCTATAGACAGTCCGAGAGCCTGTCCCATTTCTCCTCCCATATCCTGCTGACTTCTTGCAGAACCCGCAGGAGCAAGTTTATATCCGCTCGCAGGATTTGCCTTTTTAAATGATGCAGCTACAAATTTTGCGGCATCATTAAATCCTTTTGAACTGTCAAGGTTAAATTCGACTGTAACTGTTCTTGTACCATTGTATTTAGTTATTGCCGAAGTTCCCTCAACGTTAGAAAGAGTAGCGATATCTCCTATCCTTACATAAACTCCGTCAGAAGCTTTTACTTCGAGATCAAGTATTTTTTCAAGGGAATTTCTATACTGGTCCTCCAGCTGTAATGTTACGTCAAGTCTTTCAGTACCTTCTGTTACTTCTATAGGGTCTACTCCTAATACCGACATATTTAACATTGTTGTCAGAGTTGTAACATTTATTCCGTAACTTTCAGCTTTTTCCCTGTTTACTTCAAGGTTTGCCTGTGGATTTCCTCCTTCAGTAGATGATTTTACGTCTTTCATCCAGCTTTCTTTTCTAATATCTGCAATTATTGAGTTTGCAATTCTATTCAGTTCATCGGCATTTTCTCCTTCGACTTGGAACGAATAATCTTTATTTGCATTTGAACTCGTTGTTTCTTCAGGAAGTACTGCCAAATTTACATCAGGCATATCTTTCAGTTTTTCTCTCAATCTTTTCATAGCTTTAAACGTATCTTTCTTTACGTCGACATTTACTATTGCCGCATCTGTTCTGGATATGGAATAGTAACTTTTCGTATCTTTATCACTTTTAACAGCTTCTTCTATTTTTTTAGTAATTTCATAGGATTTTTCCAAATCCAGACCCGTAGCAAGAGACGCCACTACTGAATATTCCTTATTATCTATTGTAGGGAAAAACGATGTCTTTACCATAGGTCCGAAAATTACCATAATAGCTACAAATCCTATAAATGTTCCGATAACTATTTTCCATTTATTATCCAATGAAACAGCTATGACTTTCTTATATCTTTCCTTAAAAGCATTAAAATACTTAGCTTTATCTTTACTGTCGAGTATTTTTTGCAAATTTAAAAATTTACTCGAAACCATTGGAATAAACAGCACCGCTACGATTATCGAAGCTCCAAGCGCAAACATCATCGAAAATGCTATCCCTGCGAACACTTTCTTTGTAAATCCGTCATATATGACTATCGGTAAAAATACACAAACTGAAGTCATTGTAGATGCTATCATAGGCATAATTACTTCATTTGTACCACGTATTGCGGCTACATTAGGCGGTTCCTTATATTCCTGCATATGGTCAAATATATTATCCAGCGTAACTACCGAGTTATCTACTAAAGACCCTACAGCAAGGGCAAGTCCCATAAGGGAAATCATATTTAATGAGATTCCCTGAGTACTTAGCAGAAACAGTGTAAACATTGTAGAAATTGGTATTGATAATGATATAAATATGGAAGCTCTTATATCTTTCAGAAATACCAGTAAGACTATTGCCGCTATGACTAATGCCTGCAATCCGCTACTTGTAACGTTGGCTATCGCGTCTTTTACCATTATACTGTTATCGGTAATAAGGTCATAAGTCGCACCTTTTGGAAACAGCGGCTTCATTTCTTCCAGCTGTTTTTTTGCAGTATCCGCTATTTCCACTATATTTCCATCTTTTGTCTTTTCTATAATTACCCCTATGGCACTTTTCCCGTTTACTCTAGTATATGTTTCTCTGTCCTTTGTATTATAACTTACTTTAGCAACATCTGCAAGTTTTAGTGTCTGTCCGTTTCCATTGGAAAGAATTATATTTTCTACCTGCTCAAGGGTCTTGACTTCTCCCGAAACCTTTAAAATAAATTTTTTCCCCCCGTCCGTTACAGTTCCCGCAGGCGTTATAGTATTTGCAGCCTGTATTTTGGAATACAGCTCTGACGGGGATAAATCAAATGCTTTTAATTTATAAGGATCCAGCTCTACTTTTATTTCCCTTTCAGTTGCTCCTGTTACTGATATTTCTCCTATTCCTCTATTTCTTTGCAATCTCGGTTTCATTGTTTCATTTACAAACGAAGTCAGTGTTGCTTCGTCAGCACCTGCAAGTGTGATAAACAATGCTGTCGAATTACTTACTCCTCCTCCGTTTCCTACCCCGGACACTACAGGGGCATCAGCATCTTTCGGTAAATCATTTTTTATTTTATCTATTTCAGACTGCACCTGTACTTTTTTTGTATCGGTATTGGCTCCGAAGTTAAATTGTACAACTACTACAGATGTTCCGTAAGCGGAAGTAGTAGTTATATTTTTTATTCCGTCCACATTCAATGTTGCTTCTTCTATTCTTTTAGTTATTTGAGTATCCACGTCTTCGGATACTGCTCCTGTCCACTTAGTTTGTACAACAACAAATGGAAAATTGAAATCCGGTATTAGTTCCTGTTTCATATTTTTCATTGCGGTATAACCGGAAAAAATCATAAATATTATTATCATCGTTGTTGAAACGACCCTTTTGGTTGCGAATTCTGCTACTGTCATTTTATTGCTCCTTCCTTCCGGCTATTAATTAACTTTTTTTACTTTTTCTCCATTCTGTACTACATTCTGACCGTCTATTATGAGTTCGGCTCCCGCATTGAGGCCCTCTCCCTCAACAGCGGCAAATTTTTCATTCTGATTAAGTATTTTTATTGTGATAGCTTTCGCTACACCGTTTTCCACAATATAAATAAGTTGACTTACCCCTCTTACTACTATTGCTTCTTTTGGTATAATGATACCGTTTTCAATTCCTGTATCTATATTGGCAGTGCCATACATTCCACTTTTTATTCTTTTTTCAGGATTAGGAATTCTTATTTTTACAGTAAACTGTCTTGTTTTTGAATCTGCAGTTCCCGATATTTCATAAACTTTTCCCGTAATTTCCTCATTCAGTTCGTCTATTTTTACTTTTGCATCAGTTCCCGTTTTTATTTTACTTATAACGTTGGAAGAAACTCCCACTTTTATTTCCATTTCAGATTCATTTACAATTTTAAATAAAGTATCTCCTGCGTTTATTTGTTGGTGTTTTTCAAGATTCATCCCTGATATTACTCCATTCACGTCGGCTTTTATCACTGATTTGCTGTTATTATCGTTGGCAAGGGATAAATTTGCCCCTGCTGATTCATAATTTGTCTTTGCATTCAGATAATCCGTTTCTGTAATAAGTCTTTTCTGATACAGTTGTCTGTATTTTTCAAATTGAATTCTGGCAGAATTGTAGTTTGCAGCCGCCGACTGTACATTGGATCTCGCAGCCTGATTATCGATGGACAATATCACCTGTCCTGCCCTTACGCTGTCTCCGTCCTTGACATTCAATACTGTCAGCTCTCCGCTGACTACTGCCGTATACGGTATTTCTTCTTTTCCTTTTATTTCGGCTCCAGCCGTATAACCCAGAGACATATCACTCTGACTTAGCACCTGTGTTTTTACAGGCCTATAGTTTTCCTCAACTTTCTGCTCTTTCTTTTTTCCGCATGACATTACAAATATTATTAATATAAGTAATCCCAAAATATATTTTTTATTATAATGTGATGTTTTCTCACTTTTCATACTTTTTATTTCCTCCATTCTATCCATTTACACTCTGTTTATATTTACATTCTATTTATTAAATTAAATATCAGTCCAAAAATGCTCCGTATCTTGAAACTAAATAAAAATATCTTAATTTTGAACTTATATAATTAGTTCTGCTCTGTCTTAAATTCGTTTCCGCATCCAACAAATCTCTCATCGTTATTAGCCTGTAGGAATATCTTTCCTGTTCCAGCTCATATACTTCTTCCGCTTTTTCTACGGCAATTTTCTGAGCTTCCAAACTTTTTTCAAGGGCTTGAAGCTGATAATACACTTTTTTCATCCCCACTTTTAAATCATCAAGGGATTTTTCAGCTTCAATTTCTTTTATTTCATAATTTCTTTTAGCTTTTTCCACATCAAGTTTATTTTCTCCCCAGTCAAACAGCTGCCACGAAAGGTTTAACCCTATTGTTCCGTTATAATTTTTTCCTTTTGACATTTCCGACATTTTTTTGTTGTCGGAAGTTCCGTAAGTTATAACACCGCTTACTTTAGGTCTTGTATCTGCTTTTTCCAAATCTATATTTTTTCTGCTTATTTCTTTCTGCTTTAGTGCCATTTGATATTCGGTATTTCTTGTAGTAAGACTGTCCAAATCATTTTTCAGATTGATTGATTTGGTAAATTTTTCTTCTACTGTAAAAGGTACGATTTCTATACTTGAGCTGTCTTTCACTCCTATTATATTTCCCAGTGCTTCTTTAGCTATTTCTATGTTTGAAGTTTGCTGTATCACTTCGGCTTCTATAGCTTTTAAACTTCTTTCAGCTTCCGTAAATTCAGGCTTTGTAACTAATCTTAATTTGTATTTTTCTTTCTGTTCTTCGTAATTTCTGGCTAACGCCTCTTTAGACTTTTTCAGTACGTCCAGTGTATTTTCTGCTTCGTAGACATCTATATACGCCTGAATCGTACTAAGTATAGTATCTTTTCTAATTTTATCAAGGGACAGTTCCATTAATGATAAATAGCTTTTACCTATTTCTATCCCTGATTTTATAGCTCCTCCCGTATAAATAGGCTGAGTTAATGTAACATTATGACCGTACGACTGGTCATAATTTCCTGTAAATGGAGATTTTATTTCTTTAAAATACTTATTTGCAGTCGCATTATAGTTTATTTTAAAGTAAGCATTTTTCCATGCTTTGTTTACATCCAGTTTACTCTTTTCAACTTCAATCATACCTATTTTTATATCTTTATTATTTTTTATTGCCATTGCTGCCGCTTCCTGAACTGTTATCCTTTGAGCAAAAATAGGTATGGAAAATAACATTATTAAGAACATTATTCCTGTATTTCTTTTTTTCATTTTTCCTCCTGACTTATTCTATTGTGATTATTTTATTGCATTATATATAAATTCGATTATTTGATTTATTTTTTCTTTTCTTGTCAACTCATGTCTCATATTAAAATCGGGATTATATTCTTCAGTCAGTCCTTCATCTAAAAAGAACCCTTCGAGAGACAGAAATATAAATTCAGCAATAAATCTGCTGTTATATTTTCCACTTTTTTCAATACCGCTTCTTTTCACAATATTTTTTTCAATAAAATTTACTTCTATTTTCTGTATTTCTTCGACATGAGATACAACTTTTTCATCTTTCAGAAAATTATCTATATTTTGAATATTTACTCTGTTAAAATATTTAAAGAATAAATTTTCGTTATTTATTATAAATTCTCTCAATACTTCCTTAGGTTCTTTTTCTACATCTATTTTTTCCAGTATTTTCTTTTTTTCATCTCTCATTATATACAAAATTTCATATAGAACTTCTTCTTTAGAAACAAAATATGTATAAAAATTTCCTTTGGATATTCCAAGTGCCTTTGTTATTTCTTCAACTTTTGTATTATGATACCCGTACTCTCGAAATAATTCAAAGGATTTTTCTATTATTGCCTTTCTTTTTTCTTCTTTTTTCATTATTTAAATCTCCTTTTTACTTCTTCACAAAATGACCCACTGGTCATGTTATGTATAATATTACTTTTTTTACTTTTTGTCAATCTTTTTTTTTGAATATTCGAAAAATATTGTAAATAAAGATTTTTCAAATTTTTTTATGATATCATATTATATAAATAAATTTGAAAGGATATTACTATGAAAATAGGAAAAAATAAACTTTTTTTACTTCTTCTTTTACTGACAATGTTCAGTTATACTTTTTCAGATACAAATTCAAATTCGACAACTTCATCCGAAAGTCAAACTGAAAACAATTTTCAGTCAGAAGACATAAAAAAACAGGAAACTTCACAGGAAAATATTCCTGATGTACAAAATGACAAGACATCTACTATAAAAAACGGAAAAGTGGGAAAAAAATCTTCTAAAACGGCATCTACTTTTAAGAAAAAAGAGATTAACAATTCTCTTTGGAGATTAATATCCATTTTAGACAAAGATTTGACAACGGAAGAATATTCCGAAGAAAAAAAGATTATTATCACTCTTTATTTAGCTGCGAATGGAGGGATAAACGGTGTCGTAGGAGATGAAGGTTATTTTGGTCATTACAGATTAAATGGAAATGATATTTCCATAAGTCTGTTAGGCAGTTCGCTAATGGGAGAAGAAAGCTCTGAAATAGGAGCCGAATATCTCGATACTATAAAAAAAGTTTCAAGAATAGAACTTGACGGAGGTATCCTTACTCTAAAATCAAGTAGTGGAAATCTTGTATTCCAGAGAGTTAAATAAAATCATTCAAATGATTATAGAAAATTCTTTTTAAGTCTTTATTTATAATGCTTTGAGTTAAATAAAATTATTCAGGAGATTATAGCTATGAAAATCAAATTATTTCTATGTTTTATTTTAATATTTTTTCTGCTTAGCTGCAAAAGTTCAAATATTCCCCACAAGGAAAATAACGATATTTCCAAAAGAATAAACGGTACTTTATGGGAACTTACAGATATTTCAGGAAGTATATCCGATATCAATCTGTCATCTTTAGATACTCCTATTACTATTGAATTTACTGATAAAGGTATCAGTGGAAATTCAACAGTCAATAAATATTTTTCTTCTTACAAAATAAATGGAAACAGTATTTCTTTTGAACCAGTAGGAGCTACAAAAATGGGAGGTCCAGAAGATTTGATGAAAATGGAATACGAATATTTTAAAATTTTGGGAAATGTAAAAAATATAGAGTTGCCGGATAAAAATACATTGATTTTAAAAACCGGCACTGAAATATTGAAATTTAATAAAAAATAATAATTATAAAATCATTTCAAAAACCTAAATAAATTTATAATAAAAATAAAAGAGACTAATTGTACTGCCTTTCCTATCCTGTATCCAACTTTTTGGGGTCAGTGCAGTTAGCCTCTTTCTAAATTTGCAAAACATATTTATATTTAATCAATTTACATTTTTGGAAATTTTTAAAAATAAATTTACTTCCTTTCTTCTGTTATTATAAAATATTTATATATATTCAAAATATTCAACTATCACATTTTATCTCTCACAATTATTTCTTATATAATTATTTCTTATTATTTTTTCTTTCACGATTATATTTCCTATAATTTCTTTTTATGATTTTATTTTTCTGATAATATTATACTATATGATTATGATTATATTTACTGTAATTTTGCTTTTTACGATCTCATCTCTGCATAGTCATATTAAGATACACTCTTTACTTCATATATTTAAATATATCATTAAATACTATTATTATCATTAATCCGAATAAAATCAGCATTCCTACCATATGTATTCTTTCTTCGATTTTTTTATTCATTTTTATACCAAAAAATTCAGGAATTACAAATAATATTCTTCCCCCGTCGAGAGCAGGTATAGGGAGTAAATTCATCAAACCTATGTTTATCGAAAGCAGGATAAAGATATTTATCAGTGCCGTTCCTCCTCCTAATTCATAAGCCTGTCCTACAAATTTCGGAAGTCCCACAGGTCCTGTAACCTCATTCATAGATACCTTTCCCGTAACAAGCATTTTTAGTCCGTCTATCATTATTCCAAGATAATTTCCAAATGTATAAAAGGAAATTTCGATCTTCTTTAAAACTGAAACTTTTGTCTGTGCTGCTTCTATTCCTAACAGGCTCATTTTTCTTTCTTCGTTATATGTCAATCTTATTTTTTCATTCATCTCTTTATTATTTCTCAATATTTTTATCGGAATTTCTTCATTTTTATAACCTTTCTGATTTATTTCCATTACTGTTAGAGTCAAATCCTGCCAGTTATTTATTTTCTTCCCGTTCAATCCAATAATCTTATCTTCCGCCTGTAATATATTTTTAGCAGCGGATTTTTCCTGAACCGTTTTTATTACAGGTTTTATATATTTCGGAGGAACCACTCCCGTGATTGAAAGTAAGATAAATATCCCTATTATTGCAGATATAAAATTCATCATTATTCCCGCTATCAGTACCACAAACCTGCTCAAAGGCGATTTCGTATAAAATCCGTTTTTTACATTTTTTTCAGGATCATCTGAAGGCTGCATTCCGTCTATATTTACAAATCCTCCTAAAGGCAGAATTCTTATTGAATAATTTGTTTCATTTATTTTTTTTGTGAATATTCTCGGTCCCATTCCTATTGCAAATTCCAAGACAGGCATTTTATAATATTTTGCCGTCAGAAAATGTCCCAATTCGTGTAAAAATATGATAAGCCCCAATATTATTATCGTAAAAAATATACTCATTTTTTTCCTTTCATCATTTTAAAATATCTTATTTTATGCTATACTTTGTTTATTATATCACACGTATATACTGATTACAATTAGAATAGTTATTGAAAGGATAAAAATGAAAAAAAATAATATGATTTTAGGCGGATTTTTAATTATTATCGCCGCAATAATGTGGGGACTTGACGGTATACTTCTTACTCCCTCTTATTTTTCCAAATTTCACTTTTATGATGTAAATTTTATAGTTTTTATAGCTCATGCCATACCTACATTTATTTTGTCCGTACTTTTTACAAAACAGTTTAAGATGCTTAAGACATTTACTAAAAGCGACTATCTATTTTTTATGCTTATTGCAGTATTTGGAGGAAGTATCGGAACTCTGTCCATAGTGAAGGCATTACAACTTAGCGAATACAGCAAATTCAGCATTGTCATACTTATTCAGAAATCCCAGCCTATATTTGCGGTATTTCTTGCATTCCTGATACTAAAGGAAAGACCTTCAAAAAAGTTTTATATAATCGCTGTCATCAGTCTGATTTCGATTTATTTTCTTACTTTTGAATTTAAAAGTCCTACTCTTTTACCGAAGAATAATCTTTTAGCAGTTATGTATTCATTACTGGCGGCATTTTCTTTTGGAAGTTCAACTGTATTTGGAAAAAAAATTGTAGGAAGTTTTTCTTTCCTGACAAGTACATTTTACAGATTTTTCTTTACTTCATTAGTAATGCTTATCTTCGTACTATTTTCAGGTACTACGGAAAAAAGTCTGACAACATTTACAGGAAATAAAAGCTTAATGTCGTTATCCTTATTTATCGCTATATTCGGACTTTTTGCAATACTTATTTATTATAACGGTTTGAAAAGCGTTCCCGCTTCCACTGCTACTTTCTGTGAGCTTGCCTATCCTCTGACTTCGGTCATTGCAGAAGCAGTCATACTGAAAAGATTTTTATCCCCTGTACAGTTTATCTCCGCAATCATTCTGGTCGGCTCCATACTGTATTTAAATTTATCCAAGATTGATACGGAATTCTAAATACGGAGTTTTAAATAATATCAAAATATAAAAAGTAATATAAAAAACATATTTATTTTATTTAACAAAATTTCATAAATATGTTTTTTATTACTCTATTTTACTATATTACTTTATTGAAATTACAATAAATTTGAATTTTTATTTTTTTCTTCTTCCAGAGTAGTATCAATATCCTCATATCCTACTCCATTAGGAATGGACGTGAGAACTTTATCAGTAACTTTTGATAAATGGGCATCCATCGCATAAGCAGCTCCGCTCACAAAATCTATAACTCTCTGTCCTACTTCAAATTCCAGAAATTCCAAACTAAATGTAACTACTTTCTTTTCTTTGATAGAATCTGCTATCAGCCTTGAATCCTCAAATGTTTTTGGTCTTATTATTGAAACATAACTCACTTTCATTTTTCCGACTTCCTCCTTCTTTCCACCGCCAAAAATACTCATAACTTTTTTCTCTTTCTCTTCAGGTTGTTCAGCTTCTGTATAACTATGAGTTTTAACTTGGGGTTTAGGCTTGACAACAACTTCTCTTTCTTCTTCTATTACTTCTTCTTCATCTACATCCCCGAAAAATTCCAAAAATTTCTTTCCAAATTTCAAATTACTAACCTCCTGCTTTATTTAAATAATTTACTTCCTATTCTAATTATAGTAGCACCACTTTCAAGGGCTTCTATATAGTCATTGGACATTCCCATAGAAAGTTCATTTAAATAACTGTATTTTTTTACATATTCCTCTCTTAACCTTGATATACTTAAAAAATAATTCCTTATTTCATGACTTTCTGCTTCCAAAGGTGCCATAGTCATAAATCCTTTTATTTTTACATTATCCATAGAAAAGTATTTTTCATGTTCTTTTTTAAAATTTTCAACATAAATCCCTGTTTTTGATTCTTCTTTTGAAACATTGATTTGTATTAATCCATTTATAATTCTATTATTTTCAATAGCTTTTTTGTTGATTTCCTCCAAAAGTTCGTAAGAATCTATTGAATGTAATAAATTTACATTTTTTATTATATACTTTATTTTATTTTTTTGCAACCTTCCTATAAAGTCCCATTTTAAATTTTTATATTTTTCTTCTGAAAATTCTTTCAGCTTATCCCTATAATCTTGAGCTTTATTTTCTCCAAAATATTCAAATCCCATATCTATAATTTCTTTCTGTTCATCAAGATTAAAATATTTGGTTGCAAGCAATATCTTCACTTTTTCAGGATAAGGAGAATATTTTTTCACATCTTTTAGAATATTCTCATAATTCTGCCTTATTCTATCATTGTTAAATTCCATAATTTCTATATGATAAAACTGTCTGAATGATACCTGTTTTATCGTACTTCCTCTCATAATTATCTATTTTTATAAATCCTGAAATCAAATAAATTCCATAAATACGTCATTAGCAAGTAAAATACCCGTTTTTGTAAGACGCATTCTTGTCCCGTCATTAAATCTTTCGAGTAGTCCCCTGCTTAAAAGTTTTTCTACTTTCGGATCATCAAAATATTCTATTCCTTCTTCTATAAGTCTCAATCCAAGCATATTTTTAAGTTTCTCTTTTTCCGTTTCATCAACTATTTCAATGCTGTTCTCATCTATAGGAAAAATATTTTCGTCAAGAAATTTGTAATATTTATTGAAAGTTCTCACATTACTGTATCTTCTGCCTCTATAATAAGCTGCCGCACTTAATCCTACTCCGATAAATTCCTTGTTTCTCCAGTATTTCAGATTATGAATTCCTCCCATTCCCTTTTTTGAAAAGTTGGATATTTCATAATGAATATATCCGTTTTTCTTCAAGAAATCTATTATTTCTTCATACATTTCAGCTTCCAAGTCTTGATCTATCCGGGATAATATTCCTCTTTTCAGTTTGCTCCAAAACACTGTCCCTTCTTCCCATATGAGAGAATATATGGATATATTGTCAGGAGAAAGAAGTAATATAGTTTCCAGATCTTTTTTCAAGTCTTTAAAACTCTGATTGGGGATACCGAACATCAAATCAATGGAAATATTTTCAAATCCTGCTTTTCTTGCATCTCTGAATACTCTTATCGCATCTTCGCCACTGTGCAGTCTGCCGATAAACTTTAAGACATGATCGTGAAAACTCTGTATTCCTATACTGAGCCTGTTTATGCCTAATTCTCTTAATTCTTTCAGTTTCTCCAAAGACATATCATTTGGATTAAGCTCCAACGTTATTTCTCCGTCTTTTCTATAGTTTATGTTTCTCATTATATATGAAATCATTTCCACAGGCAGTAAGGAAGGAGTTCCTCCTCCAAAATATACAGTATCGTACTCATATTTTGGATGCATTTTCAGTTCTTTTACCAATGCTTCTGTATATTTCCCGTATTCACGGCTCATATTTATAAATGTACAAAAATCACAATATTCACATTTTTTTTCACAGAAAGGAATATGTAAATAAAGGGCATCTATATTTTTTTGTATTTTATTATTTTCTGCTTTGTTCATCTCCTTTATTTCTTACTTTCTTTATATTTTTAAAATCTTTTCAAACTCTTCCATTGTTTTATTGAGTTTTTCTTTTACATTTTCGTTGGAATCCGAATTTACACTGAAATAAAACTTAATCTTAGGTTCCGTTCCCGACGGTCTTGCTGTTATGTACGTATTGTCTTCGAGTACAAACTGAAGCACATTCTCCTTCGGAAGATGTATTTCCTTAACTTCCCCTGTTTCAAGATTGTATTCTTTATGTGAGTCAAAATCTCTTTTTATTTTTATCTTCTTCCCTATTAGCGTATCTTTTATATTTTCTCTTAAATCAGCCATTAATCCTGTCATCTTCTCTATCCCGTCTTTTCCTTTTAATGTAACTGATTTTATTCCTTCAAGATAATATCCGAACTCTTTGTATAATTTTTGCAGTTCCTTATATATTGAGCTTCCTATGGAATTATAATATGCTGCCATTTCGGCTATTATCATTGATGTTACAAGGGCATCCTTATCTCTTGCATGGGTTCCTATAAGATATCCGTAACTTTCTTCAAATCCGAACAGATAACTTCCGTCAAGTTTTCCTGTTTCAAATTCCAGTATTTTTTCTCCGATATATTTAAATCCTGTCAGTGTTTTCATAACTCCTACATTTCTCACAGGAGCCACAACGTCAATCATAGGTGTCGATACTATCGTTGTTATGACTTTTGCATTGGCAGGAATGTCTTTTTTATTATTCAGCAGATATTGAAGAAGCAACAGTCCCATTTGATTTCCGTTAGGATAGTACCAGTCATCATTATCATCTTTTACCGCTATCCCTATCCTGTCGGCATCAGGGTCATTCGCCATAACCAACTTTGCTCCGATTTCGTCAGCTAATTTTACTCCCAGCTTAAACGCCGCAACTTCTTCAGGATTGGCATAAACTACAGTAGGAAAATTGCCGTCAGGCTCTATCTGTTCTTTTACTACTTCAAAATTATATCCAAAGTCGGACAATATTCTTTTCATAGGTCTGCCGCCCGTACCATGTAGAGGAGTGTATACTATTTTGAAATTTTCTTTTCCGGGAATATCTGTTTTCAGTGTCTGTTTTTTTATTTCAGCCAGATAATCATTGTCTATTTTTTCATCAAGTTCTATTATAAGCCCTTTCTGTCTCCCTTCTTCTTCGGATATGACTTTTATTTCTTCAAGAGTGGCTATCTTATTTACTTCATTTACTATGGAAGTAGCGTGAGGGTTGACAACTTGAGCCCCATCTTCCCAATAAACTTTATATCCGTTATATTCTACAGGATTATGACTTGCAGTAACTACTATCCCTGCAAGACAGCCTTTATATCTCACACCGAACGACAGTTCAGGTGTAGACCTCAAATCAGGATAAATATACGCTTTTATTCCATTTGCCGCCATTACCCTTGCTGTATTCAATGCGTATTCCCTTGAGCCTATTCTACAGTCGTGTGCGATTATTATTCCTCTTTCTTCGGCTTCTTTCTTATTGTATTTAAGCATATAGTTGGCTAATCCCTGTGTCGCTTTTCTTATTACATATTTATTTATTCTGTTTGTCCCTATCCCTCTTACCCCTCTTATTCCGCCTGTTCCAAAACTCAAATCTTTAAAAAATCTGTCTTCAATTTCTTTTTCATTACCTTTCAGATTTTTCAATTCTTCTTTATCTTTTTCATCAATAGAATTTGAATTTAACCAGTATTCATACTTTTTCATAAATTCCATAGCATTATCCTCCCTGTAACAAGTTATTTATTATAATTTTACCATATTTATCAAAGATAGCAAATAGAAATTACTTAGAAAAATAGAATTTTTTAATTTTTTCAAAAATCAAATTTCGAAAAAAATCAGAAATATTTTTTTAATTTTTTCAAAAATATAAAATTTGGAAAACAAAAAACCGGATAAAATCCGGTTTTTGATATATCTATGCCAAATAAATTTAGAAATTTTCTTAAAATAATCCCGGTATACTCACTCCACCTGTTATTACTTCCATTTCTTTTTCAGCCATTTCTTCAGCTTTTTCAAGTATTTCATTTATAGCATTTATTATCAAATCTGAAACTATTGAAGTATCTCCTTCTTCAACAGCATCTTTTAATACATCCATTGAAACGGATAAATCCACTATTTTTTTCTGTCCGTTCGCTTTTACAGTTATTCCTCCACCGGCAACGGAAGTTTCAACAAACTTATCCTTCAGACCTTCCTGTATTTTCAGCATTTCCTGTTGCATAACCTGTGCCTGTTTTATTATATCCTGTTGGCTTCCACCTTTTCCGGAATTGGCTCCTTTTATTTTTCTAACCATGATTATTATTGCCTCCTGAATAAAATTCATATAATAATATATATAATTTTTATAATTGTTAATATAAAAAAATGGTGGTGAGGGAAGGATTCGAACCTTCGAAGGCTGAGCCGGCAGATTTACAGTCTGCTCCCTTTGGCCACTCGGGTACCTCACCATATTCTTTTAAAAGTGGTGCCGCTTGTCGGACTCGAACCAACCACCTACTGATTACAAGTCAGTTGCTCTACCAGATGAGCTAAAGCGGCATAAAATATAAATGGCGGAAGTGACGAGACTCGAACTCGCGACATCTTGCGTGACAGGCAAGCACTCTAACCAACTGAGCTACACCTCCATAATGGTGGTCACAATTGGGCTCGAACCAATGACCCCCTGCTTGTAAGGCAGGTGCTCTCCCAACTGAGCTATGCGACCGTAAAAATCTGTTTTTTGAGTGGTACGCCCTAGGAGGATCGAACTCCTGTTGCCGGGATGAAAACCCGATGTCCTGACCACTAGACGAAGGGCGCATACCTGATTTTATACTCCTCTTACAGACAAAAAAGATATTATCATAAATAATAGATTAAGTCAATACTTTTTTTCAATTTTTTTTATTTTTTGTAATATTTTTTCCCCCCCTTATTTTTGGCAAATTATTTTTAAACATTGATATTTATAATTTTAAATGATATAATCTCACATATATTTAAGGAGGTAGCTAATGAAATTTTTTGATTTTATAAAAAGATTTTTTCTATTTACAATTAAAGAGATATATTCATTTTTTTTAAAACTTGGATTGTTATTTCTTATACTTTTTATTCTTTTGACTTCTCTAATAGGTTATATTGTTTCAAAAACTAAAGATGAAAACGTTCCTAAAAACTATAACTATGTCTTATTCAATGTTTCTTCAATATCAGAAGACAAAGTAGATACTTCTTTGTTCGGAGAAGCTCAAAAATACAATATTTCCTATATGGATGTTCTAAACAGTCTGGAAGATATAAAAAATAATGATAATATAAAAGGAGTTATTATAAATTTGGACCAGACAGAACTTTCTTCAGTAAAAATCGAAGAAATTTCTAAAAAATTTGAAGAAATCAAAGCAAAAAACAAAAAAGTCTATGCTTTCGGAGCATATATCGACAACAGAAATTTTCCTTTAGCTTCCGTTGCTAATGAGATAATAATGGTTCCGTCGGCGTCTGCTTCGGTTTCCCTGACAGGTTATCATTATTCAGATTTATATTATAAAAAATTGCTCACTAATTTAGGAGTAGATATGGAAGTTGTACGTATAGGAAACTTCAAATCTTATGGAGAAAATTATACAAGCGACAAGATTTCCCAAGGTTTAAAAGACGAACTTACACGTATCCTTGAAAACAGATACAACAGTTTTCTTGACAATGTTTCAAAAACTCGTAAAATTGATAAAAATGCTTTAAATAACGATATATTAAATGGTAATGACATAGATCTCACTCCTTTTAATGCCAGAGATAAAAATCTGATTGATAAACTTGAATATTATAATGATCTACTTGCAAGACTCGGTTTAAATGCTGATAATATAATAGATATTTATGATTATTATTCAGACAATGGTAAGAGAATAGAAAATATGAATGAAGATACCAATACAATAGCTGTAATATATGCCGAAGGACCTATTGTATACTACGAAGGTTCTGAAGGTACCGTTTTTATATCTCCTGACAATATGTCCGATAAATTAAAAGAATTAGCCAAAATTAAAAATCTGAAAGGTGTAGTCCTGAGAGTCAACTCTCCGGGAGGGTCAGCTCTCGCCTCGGAAATGATATATCAGATGTTTTCCAAACTGGAAGTTCCTGTATACGTTTCTATGTCCGAAGTTGCTGCATCGGGAGGATACTACATTTCTATGGCGGGAGAAAAAGTATTTGCAAATAAAAACACTATAACAGGTTCAATAGGTGTTGTTTCAATGATACCTAAATTCTTCAATGCTCAAAATAAATATGGAGTTACTTCAAATTCGATTACAAAAGGAAAATATGCCGACAATTACGACCCTTTTATTCCTTTATCAAACGAAGCAAGAGCTAAAATTACGGAGTCAATGGGAGAAACATATAAAGAATTTAAATCAAGGGTTTCCGCTAACAGAAAAATGCCTGATGCTACTCTTGAAAACTATGCTCAAGGTAAAATCTGGCTGGGAGATGAAGCAAAAGGGATTAATTTGGTAGATGGCATTGCCACTCTTGATGAAACTGTAAAAATTCTTGCTCAGGATTTAAAATTGGGTGAAAATTATACTGTAAAAAATATATATTACAAAAAAGATTTCAAAGAAACATTGAGATTA
This sequence comes from Pseudoleptotrichia sp., assembly GCF_057270515.1. Taxonomy (NCBI): domain Bacteria; kingdom Fusobacteriati; phylum Fusobacteriota; class Fusobacteriia; order Fusobacteriales; family Leptotrichiaceae; genus Pseudoleptotrichia; species Pseudoleptotrichia sp. The sequence continues at coordinate 57,455 of NZ_DBHIXS010000011.1, forward strand.
CTTTCTTCGTATATTTTTGAAAAATTCAGTCTGTCATCTCAGATAGAGGCAAAATTACCGGGAAGTTCAAAAATTATGGATGATTACAAACTAATAGAAAAAAATGGAAATAAACCTATGTATTATATGCCATATAAATTGGAAAACTGATGATATAAACGATATAAGAAATGAGAAAATAGTAAAAAATAATATAAAATAGAAAACTAATATAAAAAATACATTTATTTATTTGACAAAATTCTGCTTATAAGCAACTTTCCGCTTTAAATTGTAAAATTTTGAAAAATCTTATAAATGTATTTTTATATTGATTTTATTGTTAAAATTTTTTGTTAATTCAGTTATTTTTATTTTACGTCATTAACTTATATCCTTATGTCATTTTTTATATCATTATTTTTAGTTATTTATCCAAAAATAATTCTTTCAGTTTTTTAGCTTCGGCATTTTCAGTATTTTCTCCTATTATCTCTAAATTGGACGGTATTATTTTTTTCAATCTGTCTATGGCATTTCCCATTACATAGCCTTTTCCCATAGTAGTTAGAAGCTCATAATCATTTTCTCCGTCACCGAAACTCACGGCTTCTTTTACATCTATTCCTTCCTTTTTAAGAAGATATTTTGCAGCATTGGCTTTATTTGCAGTTTTCGAGAAAACTTCCATACATTCATCCGAAACAAATGCAATACTTACATTATTGTCAGTTCTTTTCAAAATTTCTTTTTCCAGATTGACTAAATGTTCGTGTTTCCCTATATAGAAAAATTTCAGTATCTCGCGGTTTCCAAGCTCGCTTTCGTCAACTTCTACAGGCTCAAGGGGAAAATTTTCCCCGTCTCTTTCAATCGCTTCTTCCAAAGTTCCTTTTGTTATTATCCAGTCTTTTCCTGAAAATATATTCAAATGAATATTACTGCCAAAAGATTTATAATCAATATTCAGAATTATTTCTATCTCTTTTTTTGCCAATCCGTTTTCATATATAATATTTCCTTTTTTATCATATACAGCAGCTCCATTTGACGTAATAAGAGGTATTTCTATTCCCAAGTCATCTTTTATCATTTCTGCCAGACCGTAATTTCGACCTGTGGCAATATAAAATTTTATTCCTTTTTCTATCACTTTACTTACTATTTCTTTTGTAAATTCTGTTAATCTATGATTCCCGTCCAATAACGTCCCGTCCAGATCTGTTACTACAGCTTTATACATCTATACTCCTATTCCATATTTTAATTTTTATAAAAATAATTTTGATAATTCATTCATAAATTCCTCATCTGTAAAAGGTTTTGATAAAAAACCCTTTGCTCCCGCTTCTTTTCCCATTTTCATATAATTCTGAAAAGTTATCATTGTACTACATAACATTATTTTTGCTTCAGGGTCATAATCCGTTATCAGCTGTGTTGCTTTCAGTCCGTGTACTCTTGGCATATTTATATCCATTGTAACAATTGTAGGTTTTACTTTTTTATACATTTCAAATGCTTCCAGCCCGTCTGTCGCTTCGTATACTTCATATCCCTGATCCGTCAAAATTTCCTTTATATCTTCCCTTATATATGAAGTGTCGTCTACTACTAATGCCGTTTTCATAATATTATTATCTCCCGTTTCTAAGTTTTTTTATAAAAATAGTTCTATTAATTTTTTAGCTTCTCCATTATTTTCATTACTGTCAATGACTTCATAATCAGGCAAACTTTCTAATAGTCTGTATAGAGAATTTCCCATAAGATAACCTTTACCTGCTTCTTTTAATAATTCATAGTCATTATAGCCGTCTCCAAAAGCTACCGTTTCACTTAATTTTATTCCGTCCCTATTAAGCAGATATTTTGCAGCAACTGCTTTATCCGAATTTTTATCAAATATCTCAAGATTTCCTTCGGAAACAAAAACTATGTTTACTTCTTCATTAGTTACTTCTTTCAATAATTTTTCAAGTTTCAGGAGTTTCTCATGTTCTCCCAGAAAAAAAAGTTTTGTATATTCTTTTTGTCTGAAATTTTCTTCGCTTATTACTTCAGGCAGAAATATTCTGTCCGGTCGCTGTTTCTTATAGTAATCGAGTATATTTTCGACTATATACCAGTTACTTCCTGAATATCCGTTTAATATTATATCACTTCCGACAGATTTATAATCAATTTTATAAATTTCTTCAAGATATTTTCTTTCGATGTTATTTATATAAATTTCATTACCGTCGCTATCCATTATTCTTGCTCCGTTAGAAGTAATCAGAGGTATTTTGAGATTAATTTTATCCATTATTTCCTTAGCTCCAAAATAACTTCTGCCTGTAGCAATATAAAATTTAATCCCCTTTTCAGTAACCTTTCTTACGATATCTATTGTGAAATCATTTATTAAATGGTTTTCATCTAATAATGTCCCGTCCAAATCACTTATTACCGCTTTATACATTTTTTCCTCCTTCGGTCATTCTATCATATTTTAATATAAAAATAAACAAAATAATTTATTATATATTCATTTTTCCTACATTTATAGTATCTTCATATAATTCGAACTTGCCAGTTTGTAACTTTTCAATTTTTTCTTTTTCCATTTAGACAGTTTCATATGATTATGGATCATAACAAATTATTTAAAAATCTTTATTTTTTTTGTTTTTTAGTTTATAATATGTATAATAAAATTATTCAGAGGTGATAAAAATGGGTACATTTCAAGATTATTTAAATTTTTCGGATAATGGAGAATATTCTCAAAAACAGTTAAAAATTATTGATAAAATAGAGCTTTCAGCTGAAACTGAAAAAACTGTAAAATCCATAAATAAAGAAATAAAAATATTATGTTTCGCACAGGTTTATTGTCCCGATTGTCGTGCAATTGTCCCTTTCATGAAAAAATTTTCCGACTTGAACAGTAATATAAAAATAGATTATTTACCGAGAGAAGGACATGAAGATTTATTAAAAAATTTAACTGATACCGTTAAAATTCCTACTCTTGTTTCTCAAAAAGAAGACAAATTATCTGTATTTTTACTGGAATTTCCTAATATCGTGCAAAAAGAAATGAAAGAAAATCCTGAAAACTACGATGAAATAAAATATAACTTCAGGATTGGTAAGTATAATAAGGAAATCGAAAAAGAACTTATTGATTATTTAATTTCTTTCTAAAAAATTGAATCTAAAACTTAAAAATAAAAAAATATGAAGCTATTTCATAAAGTATAAGAAAAGTACAAGATTATAAAGTAAAAAAAATACTAAATTATAAACTTTATATATTTTGATACCTTTACAGGAATAAATTTGCAAGAAAAATGCAAAGAAAAAATAAATAAAGACAATATTTTTGATTTTTTTAAATATATTTCAAAATATATAATCTTTTATTAGAGATTTTCTTTTGAATTACGAAATAGCCTCATATTTTTTATTATAAGTTTTCATATTATTAAATTGGTGTGTTGAACCATATGACATTGTTTTAAATTTTTTATTATAAGTTTTTTTCATATTATTGGATTGTCAGATTATTAGATTATTAGATTATTAAGTTATTAAGTTATTAGGTTATTAGGTTATTAGATTTTTAGATTTTTGGATTTTTATATTAGTCTTTTTTATATTAACTTTATTTCAGAATAATTTTTTATAGTTAACCTCAATTCCTGAATTTATTTTTCCTCCTTTTTTCCCATATATCATAATCAATTTTTTCTTTCTGTATTCATTTATATCCATATTTATTATTTGAAGATTATTCTTATAAATATACGAAAAAGTCTCATTCAGTCTTTCTTCAGGGATGATCACAAAAAATTCCCCATGATTTTTAAGTAATCTTTTTATATTAAAAAATAAACCCTCTAAAGTAAGCAATATTTCATATTTACTTATTTTTTCAGTTTCCTCATCAGGTAATTTTCCCGAATTTATTTTTCTATAAGGCGGATTGGAAAAAATATAATCATATTCTCCGTCTATTCTGTTTATATCATTGTTTAAAGCTAAAATTTTATCCTGTAAGGAATTTTTCCGTATATTATCAACTAAATACTCAAAAATTTTTTCTTGTATTTCTACAGCATAAATTTTAGAGATATATGATACTTCACTCAGTAATATTGAGATTATCCCTTGTCCCGCACCAATTTCAAGTATAGTTTTTTTATGAAAAAAAGTCCGGTCTGATTTGCCGGATTTTTTTTCTAATATATTTTTTATAAAATCTGCTAATATTAATGCGTCTTCCGTTATCTTCAATCCTTTTTCATTTATAATAACGGATTTATTTACACTTTGAAGTTCTTCAGTATATTTTTTCATATAATTTTCCTTTGATCATATATTATATATTATGTAACTCTGTTATCTAAATTTCTTATTTTTCAATTTCTTTTTCGCTTAATTTTTTTACTGCTTATAATATCTATTAATATCTCTTTGTAATTTAATTTTCTTCTATATAATTACAGCAACTTTGTCTTTTTTCTATTTCTATTTTTTCCTGCTTATCGAATTTTATTTCAGATAATCTATATCTCCCTATTCCTTTTCCCTGAATATTTATAAATATCAAATCATTTAACATATTCATACTCACTACATTACCTTTTCCCTCATCGGTAATTACTTCCTGACCTGTTGCAGGATAATTTTCTTTTATCTCATTATACTGTTCATTTTCAAACCCTATGCAGCATTTTAATCTACCGCATACTCCTGTAATTTTTGACGGAGTAACTACTACCCCTTGGTCTCTTGCCATTTTGATTGAAACCGAATCAAATTTATTAATAAAAGACTTACAGCACAAAGTTTTACCGCAACTGCCACAATCTCCAACCATTTTAGCAAAATCCCTTACACCAATCTGTCTTAATTCAATCCTGACTTTGAATATAGCAGCTAAATCTTTTACAAGGCTTCTAAAATCAACTCTTTCTTCAGAAGCAAAATAAAAAATAAGCTTTTTTCTGTCAAAAGTATATTCGGTCGCTACAAGTTTTAAATTTAAATTATATTTTTTTATTTTATTTCTGAATATAAATCCCGCTTTTACTGCATCTTCTTTTAATTCCTTGTTTTTCTCTAAATCTTTATCAGTTGCCTTTCGTATAATTCTTTTTAGAGGCTCTTTCTCATCATATTTATAATCCGATTTTACAGCTATAACTTTGCCTATAGCTAAGCCCATTTGTGTTTCAACTAATACTTTTTCGTTAATTTTTACATCAAAATTTGGATTTTCAAGAAAAAAATAACGCTTCTGAAAAGTGTCAAAATATACGTCTATAACCTTGCCATTATTGGTTATACTGGTGGCAGGCTCTTCTTCTTTACCAGTATATTTCTTTCCCATATTTTCCAAATGCACTTAAAATTCTCCCTTCATCATTTTGTTTTATCTGATAAAATTCTACTCTTTTTTTGAAAGTCTTATTTACTTCTTTTACGAGTTCCCTAAAATCAAGTCTATTTTCAGCTGTAAAATAAAAGATAAGTTTACTTTCATCAAAAGTGTATTCACCGATAACTAGATTCATTTCAGGCAAAATACTTTTTACTATTTTTTTACATATAAAATATGCATCATTAGCTTTTTCATCAAGTAATTCCAATTTTTCAACTTCTTTTTTATTAAGTTTTCTCTTTACTTCTCTTATTTTTATATCATCTTTCTCTTCAAAATTTTCACCAAATTTATCAGTAGTTCCTAATACGATACCTATCTGTTCTCCTCTTATAGTATCTACTATTACGTGGTCTCCTTTTTCATAATTTTCAAATTTTCCAATTAAGAAAGGATAGACTTTCTTTGTTTTTCTAAATTTTATATTTATTATTTTCACAATATTCCACCTTCTAAAAAACTAAAATATCCTCTTTCACTTATTATTATATGATCCAGTAATCTAATTTCTATATTTTCAAATACTTCTTTAATTTTTTTAGTTAAAATTATATCAGACTGAGAAGGCTGCAATGAACCTGACGGATGATTATGTACAAATATGACAGATTTTGCATTATAACTTAAAACTTTTTTCGTCAATTCTCTTATATACACTGTACTTCTATCCAATGTTCCTTGAGAAAGTTCTTCTTCTCCTATCAGCTCATTTTGTGTATTCAGATATAAGACTCTAAAAACTTCAACATCTTTTTTTAAAAGAGAAAATTGTAAGTAATTTATTAGCTGAATATTAGTTGAAACGGTTATTTTTTCATTATGTACTTTCTTATATAGCTGTTCTTCCAATATCAGAAATATTATTTTTAAAAAAATTGCCACTCTTTCACTGATATAATTATTAGTTTTCAGTTCATCAACCGATTGTTTTAATAAAAAATAGAGATTTCCATATTTATTCAGCAAATCTTTTGAAATCTGCTTACAATCTATTCTTATTATGACGTAAGACAATAAAAGTTCCAGAATTTCATAATCATGAAAACCTGAAAATCCAGACATAAGAAATCTCTTTCTCAGTCTATCTCTATGTCCTTGATTATTCTGCATATTTCCCCCAATTAATCCTTTAACCTCAAATATATGATTATGGCGCACCCGTGAGGAATCGAACCCCAAGCCTTCTGATCCGAAGTCAGACGCTCTATCCAGTTGAGCTACGGATGCAACTTTATAACTATTTTAAAATTACTAATTAATTTTATCACATTTTCTAAAAAAAAACAAATATAAAAAATAGTAATAAAAAAAGTGGCGTCCCCGGTTGGACTCGAACCAACGACCCTTTGGTTAACA
>NZ_DBHIXS010000012.1:0-46589 GCF_057270515.1 Pseudoleptotrichia sp.
TTTCTTGTTTCTTGTTTCTTGTTTCTTGTTTCTTGTTTCTTGTTTCTTGTTTCTTAATATTTTATACATTAGTTCCCTGTATTGTCAACTATAATTATTTAATTTTTGCAATCATTTTTTTAATAGTATTATTACTTTTTTATATTCTTAATCAAAATCTTTTAATAAATCCAATAATTCCTGAGATGTTTCCGAATTTTCAAGCTTTTCAAGAAACTCTTCATCATAAGACAAATTTGATATTTCAGCCAGCAAATCTAAATGTTCATTTTTTGTATTTTCAGGAGCAGCTATCATAAAGAATATTTTGGATACTTCTCCGTCCATACAGTCAAATTCTACTCCGTCTTTTATAGTTCCTATTGCCAACGCAAGTTTATTTACTGCTTCAGATTTTGCATGAGGTATGGCCACTCCGTCCTGAAGCCCTGTAGAAGACAGTTTTTCCCTATCTTTTAAGTCTTTTATAAATTCATTCATATTTTCAGAATCTATTATATTACCGTTTAAAAATAGTTTTGCCAGCTCTTCCAGAATACCGTCTTTTGTTCTTGCTTCCAAATTAATTTTTATTCTATTTTCATCTAAATAATCAATTATTTTCATTTCTTTTTTCTCCTATATTTTTTAAATTTAGACTTCACTTAGTTTGAATAGTTTAAAAATTTTCCCATTCCTTTAAAATATTACTAATCACTTCTTTTTCAGACATTTCCGACAAATTATAATTTATATAATCTTTCTCTTTTCTAAACCACGTCAATTGCCTTTTAGCATATCTCCGACTTTCTATTTTTATTTTCTCTTCGGCTTCTTTTAGGGAAACTTTGCCGTCAAAATAGTCAAACAGTTCCTTATATCCTATCGCCGTGATTTTATACCTGTTTTCACTGTATTTTTCATATATTTTTTTCACTTCTTCAGAAAGACCTTTACTGAACATCATCTCTACTCTTTTATTTATTCTTTCATATAGTTCTTCCCTATTCCTTGTTAAAAATATTTTTAAAAATCTGTAATTATTATTTTTTATATTTTCAGTTTTTAGTTTACTAAATTTCTCACCTGTGAGAATACATACTTCCAATGCCCTTACAAGCCTGACCTTATTATTCAAATCTATCTCATTGTATGTTTCCATATCAAGACTTTTCAACTCTTCCGACAATTCCTCAATAGACTTTTCTTCCAAACTTTTTCTTAAATTTTTATTTTTTGAAGGCAAATCCGAAAAACCGTCAGTCAATGCTTTTATATAAAGTCCTGTCCCGCCTACCAGCATTATGTTTTCTTTATTTTTCTCTTTTTCTTTTAAAATCCTGTTTCCTTCTTTTTCAAATTCTCCTACCGAATAATCTTCGTCAGGATTTACAATACTAAGCATATAATGCCTTATACCGTTCATTTCTTCATTTGTAATCTTGGCAGTTCCTATATCCATTTCTTTATATATCTGCATAGAATCAGCCGAAATAATATCTGAATGTATCTCTTTTGCAATAATCAAGGATATATCAGTCTTTCCTACACCTGTAGGACCGCTTATTACAAGACCTTTGAGTAAATTTTTCATTTTTTATTTTCATTTCCTTTTTTATTCTTTCTGATTTTAAGTAGCATAATTTCAATCATTACTGTTACTATTTATTATTATGCTGTTTTTCTGATTTTAGAAGAATTACTTATATTACAAATATTCTATTAACACAAAAAAATTAAGAAATGAATATAATCGTCGGGAAAATTTACATTACAATATATATTCAAATTCATATTAATATTTCTACATTTCTGCTTTTACTGTATGTATAATTACATTCTTCGTATATTATAAAACATATTCAAATTCATATCCAGCAATAATTATAATGTCTCCTTCTTCCACTCCTGCATTTTCAAGCTGTACTTCCATTCCAAGAGTTCTCATTATCTGTAAAAAATTTATAATTCCTTCATCTCCCGTAAATACATATTTTTTCAGCACATCGTCTACAATTCTGCCGTCAACTTCAAATATATGGTCCTCAAGTTTTTTGATAATCCAGTCATCTTTTTTATTCATCTCTCTAAGTAAATCGTCGACAGAATATTCTTCTTCCAATTCTTCACGAGGAATTTCCTTTATCATTTCCCACGCTTTCATAAGTACAGGCTTTATTCCTTCATTGGCAATGACCGAAATCGGATATACATATTTTACATTATGTTTTTTTACAAATTTTTCAAATTCATTATACACTTTATCATCATACAGCATATCAATTTTATTTGCAACTACTATTTGAGGTTTTCTCGCCAGTTTTTCACTATAATTTTCAAGTTCCTTATTAATTTTCAAAAAATCTTCTTCAGGACTTCTGCCGTCTATTCCCGAAATATCTACAATGTGGATAATCAGTTTACATCTCTCTATATGTTTTAAAAATCTGTCTCCAAGCCCAATTCCCTGATGAGCTCCTTCAATAAGTCCCGGCACATCTGCAATTACAAAGCTTTCTTCATCATCTATCCTTACTACTCCTAATTTGGGCTTTAAAGTTGTAAAATGATAACTCGCAACTTTTGAATTTGCTGCCGATACTTTATTTATAAAACTTGATTTCCCTACACTCGGATATCCCACCAGTGCCGCATCTGCGAGTAATTTCAGCTCAAGTTTTATTTTCAGTTCTGCTCCCTCTCTTCCGCTTTCAGCTATTCTTGGAGTTTTTCTTACGGATGATTTAAAATGTATATTTCCTCTTCCACCGTCTCCACCTTTCAGAAATATTACTTTTTCATTCGGATTGTCAAGGTCAAGCAAAAGTCTGTTTGTTTCAAAATCTCTCACCATAGTACCTACAGGTACTTTAATTACAAGGTCATTTCCCGATTTCCCTGTGGAACGTGCCGAAGCTCCTTTTTCTCCGTCTCCCGCCTGAAATTTCTTACTGCTTTTAAAATCTACCAGCGTATTTATATTAGGGTCTGCAATAAAAATTATATCTCCGCCTTTTCCACCGTCTCCGCCGTCAGGTCCTCCGAATTGTACAAATTTCTCCCTCCTGAAAGTAGCGGCACCGTCTCCGCCTTTTCCCGATATAACAGTGATTACACTTTCATCTATAAACATTTTTTCTCCTATTTTACTCTATAATTTAGATTATTATAGCACGTATACTTTTATTTTTAAACCAATAAAATGTCTTACTAATTTAATGATTATTTTTTTAATATAAAATTCTTACAAACAAATATTTTTTTATGTACTTTATTCCTATTTTTAGTGTTAAAACAACTTTTCTAATGATATAGAATTTTTTAAATATATTTACTTGCTTCTCTGATACTCAGTTTTGCCATTTTTTCTTTATTTTTTTCAATAAAATTTCTTACCCATTCGGGATTTGTTTTACTATAATCTCTTAATGCCCAGCCTATCGCCTTATTAATAAAAAAATCCGTCTGTTCAAAATTATTTTCAATGATTTTTTTAAGCAACTCAATATTTGTCTTTTCTTTTCTTAAAAGTTGGTGATCTATGGCTATTCTTCTGAGCCAAATGTTTTCATCAACACTCCATTCAAGAAGAACATTATTTATTTCAGGATATTTTAAAGCTATTCCTCCTATAATCATATCAAGATAATCAATAGTATCCCACCACGATTTTGTTAAAACAAGTTTTTTTAACCTCAGTATATTCTTATCTGTCAGTAATTCTTTCACTATCTGCAAATAATCGAGAGCCGAATACTGCAATTCCCTGTATTCATTTTTCCAACACTTGTCTATGAAAATCCAATCTATTTTTCCTGATTTTTCATGATCTTTCTTATACTCTTTAAAAAAATCTCTAAATTTTTTTCTTCTTTCAGGTGTCTTAATTCCTATAAATTTGAATTTATTCAACATATATGCAGACATTTTTGCAGCTTCTTCCTCATTTTTGTGATTTAAAATTTCTTTCAAAAATTTATCGAAATTCATATTTTATCCTTTCAAACTATATAAAATAAAATATATTAAATACGATTTTATTTAAAGTTATCCTTTTACAAAATCCACAATCCTAAATCTATTTTAAGAAATATCTTTAAAATTTGTTTTCTAAAATTTTATTAGATATTTCTATATTCTCTTTCTATTTTCAAAAGTATTTTGAAAATCTTTTAAAATCTACTTCTATTACTTATTATACAATTACAACATCACTTAATCCATTTTTTAATGCTATTTTTTTCAGCTTATTCATATAATCATCATCAGGAGTATAAGATACAAGTACATCTCTTCTTACACCATTTTGCCTGTATTTTATTAATTTATATTTTATGTCTTTATTATAATGTGCAATCAATTTACTTATATTATCAACAGTTTTTTCATTATCAATTATTTCAGGTACGATAACGGTTCTCACTTCATATATTTTATCAATTTCCACAAGATATTTAAAATTTTTTATAACATTTTCATTGTCCATTCCTACCATTAGCATATGGTCTTTTTTATCATAAGCTTTTATGTCTATCATCACTTTATCCAAAATTTCTACAAACTCTTTTTTATCTTCTGTCCAAAGAGGCACAGAACCATTACTATCCACAAAACAGGTCAATCTTTTCCATTTTTTCTTAACTTTTGTAAACAATTCCGTCAAAAATTTCCATTGGAGCGAACATTCTCCTCCCGAAACGGTTATCCCCGATATAAACGGCTCAACTTCCGCTATTTCCCTTAAAATATCATCTACAGTCATCACGCTGATTTCCTCAGGAATATTTTTTTCTCCGAATACTTCTATCGTTTCAGGATTATGACAGTACAGACAGTCAAAATTGCACCCCTGAAAAAATATTGACAGCCTGTTTCCCGGGCCGTCAACGTTGCTAAAGGGGATTATCTTATTAACAATCCCTTTCATTATTCATTTCCTCTTATTTTTCTTTCCAGTATTCTTGAATTTTCCCTCGCACCTAAACCAAATACAACTGTCTGCTGGATTACCTGTTCTTTTCTGAATAATTTTTCCATTTCGGATTTTTTTACTAAGTATCCTGTAATTCTTATTACATCAGCATCAGTGGAATAAACTGAAAAATATCTCATTCCTTCCCTGAATGCTCCTTTTATAATATCAAGGATTGATGACGGATTTTTTGAAGCCATTTCATCAAATGGAAAAATGTCCCCTATTCCTGATTTGAAATAAGGATGAAATCTCGCTGTCTGTTTTATATGTTTAGGCAGTACAGGCTCATCTCCTATAGGAATTCTGCAACCTGGACTTATTCCTGTATCCGTATCGATACCTACCTGGGCGTGAAGGACATAGTGATTATCCGTTATTTCACAGTATTCAGTCTTGTAATTATGTACCAACTCCTGAAGTTTCTTAATGATTTTTTCTCCCAAATCATCAGCATATTTATTCCAGCCGAATTTATCCTCTTTATTCTTTGCTCCCGTTATTTTATTTACACATTCTGCAAGTCCCACTACTCCAAACATTCCTGTAAATCTGTCTCTATGTATCAGCCCTTCTTTGGCAAGAAAACTCGTATCAAAAAAACCTGTTTCTTCAATTAAGAATTTTACTCTTTTATCCATAAATTTTGTCATTCTTTTTACTGCCTCGGGCAAAGCATTATTAAATAAATCTTTTTCATCTTTTGCTTCATTTGCCAATTTTGCAAGATTAAGTCTTACTAATGTATAAGCTCCTCCACCTATACTAAGTCCATTGTAGCAACTGGCTATCGCATAATCTTTGTCATAGAAATCTTTTTTGAACATTCTGTCATTTGCAAAACTTGGCTTTGCTACTTTCAGACTAGTCTCAACAGACCTAATTGCAAAATCATCAGGAGTTATGTCTTCATCATATTTCAATGTCAAATTTGGAGTCATCGTATTCAGTTCAACTGTTGCCTTTAATATCATTTCGCCTGCTTTCGTCTTTTGTGGTCCTAAATTTGCATGACAGAAAGAATCAGTAATAGTCCTGTCTATTTGCAACAAAAAGAGTTTAATGGCTTTATATGCTTCTTCTTCGTCTTTTATATAAGGTTCCAGCAACATATCTATATTTCCTAAATAAACAGGATATGTAGTAATCGACGGCACATGATTGTACAGAATTAGTAAATTTGTAGTCGCTTCCCAAATATCTTTTGCAGGTTTTATTTCAAGAAACTTACTCCCCTGTTTCATAAATTTCTCATAATCGGGAGTAATATATCTGGCTCTATAAGGAGCATTTCCTTCAAATAAGTCGCATATTATCCCTTTATCTTTGTATTCCTGAATATCAGGAGTTATATTCAAAACATCCAAAGTTGCTTCGGCTGCTCCTGCAAGAGTTCTCAATTTCTGCTCATAAGTCAGCACTCTATTTTTTATAATTGATAAAATTTGCTCCGACATTGATTTTCCTCCTAAATAATTTGTAATTACTCGCTTTACTAAAATTACTTATTCTGCTAATATTAACTTTTTCTATAATAATTATTCTACCACATTTTTTCAATTCGGTACAGATTTATTTAATACTTCTATTTCAATTAATCCATATGGCAATTTTGTCTTATTATCAAAGTATAAGCCTGTTTTTATATTTTCTTATATATCATTATTTTATAAAATATTCTATTAATACGATATTATTTCAGAAAACAGAATGAAGAAATAAATGATTTACATTACAAAATATTCTATTAATACCATTTGATACATTGAACAAGAACAGAATAACACATGTATTTACATTATAAAATATTCTATTAATACAGGGCATATTTTAAGAATGTCAGCAGGCGAATGAATATTTACATTATAAAATATTCTATTAATACGCAAATCTCTAAATGAAAATATATCAAAAGTTATTGATTTACATTATAAAATATTCTATTAATACACTTTTGGAGAATTAAACATAAATCTGTATTTTTCAATTTACATTATAAAATATTCTATTAATACTTTTAGTTCTCGGCTTTTCTTTTATTTTTAGTTTTACATTTACATTATAAAATATTCTATTAATACTCGCTAATGTCAAATGACGTTTGACTTCAATTTCTTATTTACATTACAAAATATTCTATTAATACATTCCCGTAAGTTTATCCTTTATCATACATTTACTATTTACATTACAAAATATTCTATTAATACGAAATATACAATATACTATCAATATAATCTACACAATTTACATTACAAAATATTCTATTAATACAGTGCCCAAATTTCTTCAATAAATATAATAACAAATTTATCAAAATTTGTCGATTAATTTTTATTCTTATTTTTAATCTTGTTCTTTATAATAAAAATTTTTTGAATATTCTTTTTTTCCAATAAAATAAGTACTCAAAAATTTCTGTCGAACTTCAGGTTTTTTCTATTATTTAAGTTCGACAGATTTTTATCATTTTATAATATAGATTTTTATTTGGATTATTTTTTTGGATCATTAAAATCAGAAATATTTTATAAACACAACAACATCAGAATAGTACAAGTATCAATATTAAAATCGCTAAAATAGAAGTGTTTTATAAACAGAAAGAAAAGTACAAAACTCAAATAAAAATGAAATAAAAGAAAAAAGTATAATTTTATAAACAGCTGAAGATTAAAAAAATGATATAGATAATAAAACGAAGCAATTAATATCTGAAAATTATTTGATTTCAAACTACAAAAATAATATAAATAAAGAAAAAACTAAAAGGATTAACTCCTGCTTTTACAGAGGTCAATCCTTATTAACGTAATAATTGTTCTTTAGAATGCTATTAAATTAGCTTTATTCTGAAAAAATGTTACCTTTATCAATATATGAATGTTCTTTAAAGATTTAAAATAGTAGAAAAACACAATACATAATTCCATATTATTAACATATAAATATTCTTTAATAACACCTATTTTAGCTTGTTCTGCCTGTTTTTCTATAGTCTATATATATGATGAATATTCCTCAATGATATCTATTTTAGAAATAGACACATAGAAACATACATATTATCCGAATGATCAGTAAGTTAAATTAAAAATTCATCCATTTTCTGGAATTAATACAAAAAATTACTCTTCTCCTTTAAAAAATTTTTTCATTTTATCTATAAAGGAATTTGATTCCTTATAATTTTTCTTTCCTAAAGTTTCTTCAAATTCTCTAAGAGCTTTTTTCTGTTTCTCTGTAAGATTTGTTGGAGTTTCTATTTTGATTTCTATTATTTCAGAACCTCTTTTTTGCGTTCCTGAAATCATTATTCCCTCATCTTTTAATTTGAGAAGTTTTCCATTTTGAGTCCCCTCTGCAACTTTTATTTTAGTTTTTCCTTTAAGAGTAGGAACTTCCACTTCTCCACCAAGAATAGCCGTCGTTATTCCTATAGGCACTTCACAGTAAATATCATATCCATGTCTTTTAAATATAGGGTGTTCTTTTACAGTAATGAATAGATACAGGTCCCCAAAAATCCCGTTATTTTCCCCTGCATCTCCTCCGTCTCTGACGATTAATCTTTGACCTGTTTCTACACCTGACGGTATTCTTACTTTTCTTGTTACAGTTTCTTTTTCTATTCCTGTACCATGACAAGTTGAACATTCTTTTTCAGGAATTTTTCCTGTACCATGACATTTATCACATTCATGAACAACTGTCTGTATCCCGAATATTGACTTCTGTTGAGTTCTTATCTGTCCGGAACCGTTACATTTATCACATGTTTTCATATTATGCCCCGGTTCTGCTCCGGAACCGCTACATGTTTTACATTTCCCTTTTCTTTTATATTTGATTTCTTTTTCCACTCCAAATGCGGCTTCTTCCAGTGTTAGAGTAAGATTATATCTCAAATCTGCTCCCTCTTTTACTCTTGGTCCCTGGCTTCTGCTACTTCTTCCACCACCAAAAAAGTCTCCAAAAATATCTCCTAAATTTATATCTTCAAAACCGCCAAAACCTTCAGAACTAAAGCCTCCAAATCCTCCAAAACCGCCTTGCCCGAAGCCACTCTGTCCACCATTTTCAAATGCTGCATGTCCATACTGGTCATAAGCTGCCTTTTTTTGAGAATCTGACAATATTTCATATGCCTCATTTATTTCTTTAAATTTTTCTTCGGCATCTTTTTTTTCAGCTTCAGATGAACTGGAGAATTTATCAGGGTGATATTTCATGGCAGCTTTTCTGTATGCCTTTTTTATTTCCTGTTCACTTGCATTTTTAGATATTCCCAATATTTCATAATAATCTCTTTTTGCCATTTTTTAATGGAATTGTTTTAAAAGTAGTAAAATATTTATAAAATATATGAAAAATATATTTACTCATATTTATTTATATTTACTTATATTTATTCATATTACTTTTATAATAACTCTTAGACTTTTAAAACAGCCCCTCCTCCTTTCTTTATAGCATTTATAATGACCCTGTTATCAGCAGTTTTGCTGTAAAATTATTATTTTCAGATAATTTTATAATTCCCTCTTTTTCTTCAAGTTTACCGCTACAGCTTTCAAAATCTGTTATTCCGAACCATGGTTCTATACAGACAAAAGGTGCAGCGTGCTTACTCCAGAATGCTATATAAGGAAAATTTTCATAATTTACCGATATTTTTTTATCTGTCTTATCACATTTTATAGTTACTTTATTTGATTTCAGATTTTTGAATATTATAGCATCATCATCAAATATTGTTTCATTTAGTCTTATTATTTTTTCATTTTTCAAATAATCTTGTTTTTCGTTTAAAACACAAGCGTTTACTAACTTATATATTTGTGCTGTTTCCTCTTTTTCAAATTCAAGAAAATAATCATTTAATTTTATATTTTCATTTAATTTCAATGCAAAAGCCGGATGTGCTCCCAATGAAAAATACATTTCTCCGGCATTTTTATTTATAACTTCATATTTTATTTCAAGAGTATCCCCGTTTATTATATATGTCAAAAATAAATCAAATTTAAAAGGATATTTTTTCAATGTTTCTTCATTTGAAGAAAACTTGAATTTTAAAAAATTTTCTCCTTTTTCGATTAAATCGAAATTGTTGTCCCTTGCAAAACCATGTCTTGTACTTATTTCATACTCTTTCCCGTCAAAAGTATATTTCCCGCTCTTTAATATTCCCACAAAAGGAAATAATACGGGGGAACTGCCTCCCCAAAATTCAGGATTTCTTTCCCAAATAAATTCTTCTCCGTTTATTTTATAGCTGTATAATTCAGCTCCTTTTGTAAATACTCCTATTTCAACATTTCCGTATTTTAAAACCGTCGTATTTTTCATTGTACATCCTTTTCTTATAAATTTTTTTATTATAAATTACGAAAAGAATAGAGAATTAATTTTTTAAATTTCTCTATTCCCTTCTCTATCTTTATTTCTATATTTTTTGATTTTCAAAATCAGTTTTTAAAAAATAAATTATTTATTAAATATTTTTTAACAAATATTACAAATATAGTTAGTCATTAATTATATTTACTCTATCCATATTTCCTATATTTTCAACAATTATCGTAGATATAATTAATCCGTCCATTGCTAAGATTGTTGTTCAGTATTAAACTTTTTAAATCTTATTAATCTACAACTTCTGCGTCCTGAACATCATCATTGTTTCCGGAATTTCCTGTATCCTGATTATTATCCCCTCCGGCATTTTGATTAGCCTGTGCCTGAGCTTGTGCATCCTGATATAGTCTTGTCGCAAATCCTTGAGATGCTTTGGATAACTCTTCGATATTTTTTCTTATTTCATCTAAATTATCGGAATCTTTTACTTTTTTCAGTTCTTCTATTGCTTTTTCTATATCAGCTTTTTCTGTTCCCTGCAATTTATCACCATTTTCAGAAATTGTCTTTTCAGTAGCCAGTATTAGCTGGTCAGCCTGATTTCTTGCTTCTACCAATTCTTTAAATTTAGCATCTTCCGCTTCATGAGCTTCGGCATCTCTTTTCATTTTTTCAATATCGTCTTTGGATAAATTGGATGAACCTGAAATTGTTACCTGATTTTCTTTTCCTGTTCCTAAATCTTTAGCAGAAACGTGAACTATTCCATTTGCGTCAATGTCAAATGTTACTTCTATCTGAGGCACTCCTCTTGGAGCGGCAGGTATTCCTTCAAGGTTAAATTCTCCTAATTTATGGTTATCGGCAGCTTTTGCCCTTTCTCCCTGTAATACTACTATTGACACAGCAGGCTGATTATCGGCAGCTGTAGAGAATACTTGAGATTTTTTGACAGGTACTGTAGTATTTCTTTCTATTATTTTAGTAAATACTCCTCCTAATGTTTCAATTCCCAATGATAACGGAGTCACATCAAGCAATAATACATCTTTAACATCTCCCATTAAAATTCCGCCTTGTATTGCTGCTCCCGCTGCAACCACTTCATCAGGGTTTATACCTTTGTTAGGCTCTTTTCCAAAGTAGGATTTTACCCATTCCTGAACGGCAGGTATTCTTGTAGAACCTCCTACTAACAATATTTCATTAATTTCATTAGGACTCAAGTTTGCGTCTTCTAAAGCCTGTTTTACAGGTCCTTTAGTTGCTTCAACCAAATCTTTTGTCAATTCATCAAATGCGGCTCTTGTAAGTTTTTTCTCCAAGTGTTTTGGACCTGTAGCGTCCATTGTGATAAACGGTAATGAAATCGAAGTTTCCAATGTTGTAGATAACTTTTTCTTAGCATCTTCTGCCGCATCTTTCAATCTTTGTATTGCCATTTTATCATTTCTTAAGTCTATTCCCGTTTCTTTTTTAAATTCATCTGCTAACCAGTCTATTATTTTCTGGTCAAAGTTATCTCCTCCAAGGTGATTGTTTCCTGAAGTGGATATAACTTCTACTACTCCGTCTCCTATTTCAAGTACGGAAACGTCAAATGTTCCTCCACCTAAGTCAAATACAAGTACTTTTTCTTCTTTCTTTTTATCCAATCCATAAGATAATGCCGCTGCTGTAGGCTCATTTATTATTCTTTTTACTGTAAGCCCTGCAATTTCTCCTGCGTCTTTTGTAGCCTGTCTCTGTGCATCTGTAAAATATGCAGGAACTGTGATTACAGCTTCTTTAACTTCTTCCCCTAAATATGCTTCAGCATCTTTTTTCAGTTTTTTTAGTATCATCGCTGAAATTTCCTGTGGTGTATAACTTTTTCCGTTTATATTTACCTTGTAATCAGACCCCATTTGTGTCTTTATTGAAATTACTGTAGAATCAGGATTTGTAATTGCCTGTCTTTTAGCAATTTCTCCTACTATTATTTCTCCATTTTCTTTAATGTTTACGACTGACGGTGTAGTTCTTCCTCCGTCCGAATTTGGTATTATTGCAAAGTTTCCACCTTCCATTACTGCCACACAGCTGTTTGTTGTTCCTAAGTCTATTCCTATTATTTTACTCATATTTATCATTCTCCTTAATTTTTAATTTTTATTTTATATATAAATTTAACAAATTAGCAATTTATTACTTAATTAATACATTGTATAAAAGTTATATTAATTTTTTAACTACTTCTTATTGACTGTTACCATTGCCGGTCTTATTACTTTCCCTTTCAGCTTATACCCTTTCTGAAATACCTGAACAATAGCATCGTTTTCCAGTTCTTCTTTCTGTTCAGTCATCATAGCCTGATGTTCATAAGGGTCAAAATTTTTACCGTCTGTTTCTATTTCCTCCACTCCTTCTTCTTTTAGAAGATATTTTAGATTATTTAATATCATATTTACACCTTCTATTAAAGAATCGAAGTTTTTAGTTTCCTTTGAGGCGTCTACAGCTCTTTCCAGATTATCTATATTATCCAGCAGTTTTATAATTATATCTTCAGAAGCATATTTTTTCATTTCTGAAACTTCCGCTTCTTTTCTTTTAGTAAAATTCTGAAATTCAGCTAATTTTCTTGTATAGGAATTTTTCCATTCCTGAAGCTCCAATTCCAGTTTTTTTATTCTCATTTCAGGGGTTTCAACTTCTTCTTTATTTCCCTCATTTTTTTTGGAAGCTTCATTTTTACATTGGCATTTTTTATCCTCGTCAAGGTTATCTACATCAGTTCTTTCATCGTTCTTTTCCTGAAATTCTTCAGTTTTTTCTTCAGCCAACTCATTTTCATAATCTTTTTCAGACATTTTTTATACTCATCTCCTTTACTTTAAATTATTTACGAATTATTTTTTCTTTAAAAGCTGCTTCACTTCTTCCGAGACATATTCGACCAGACCTACGGTTTTAGAATATTCCATTCTTTTAGGCCCTATAACTCCCATAATCCCCTTTGCATCTCCCATTGTATAGACTGAAAATACAAAAGAAAAATCCTCTAATCCTGCGATTTCCAAATCTTCTCCAAAAATTACATTTACTTCTCCGTCCTTATACTGGTCAGTTTTAATAAATTGGGAAAATATATGCCTCATATCTTCTGGATTATTAAAGAGTTTGACTCTGTCTATCACTTTCATAACATCGGAAACATTGCTTTCAAGTAAATTCGTCCCTCCTTCAAAAAACAATTTTCCCTCATTTATTACCTGTTTTTCTTTTAATTCTTCCGGCATCAATAAATCCTTATTTATAAAGAATTCTTCAAGGTCAGACAACGTAAATGCTTTGGGGCTGTTTTTTATTTTTTCATTTAACAGTATATCAATATCTTCTACTTCTTCCTCATTCATAGGATTTTCAAGAAACATATTGAAGCTTTTTGTCAAAAATGAATCCATAACGGCAACCACTAAAATATTCATATTATTTATATGTATCAGCTTTACTTTTTTTACGCCT
Organism: Pseudoleptotrichia sp.; assembly: GCF_057270515.1. NCBI lineage: Bacteria > Fusobacteriati > Fusobacteriota > Fusobacteriia > Fusobacteriales > Leptotrichiaceae > Pseudoleptotrichia > Pseudoleptotrichia sp. The sequence goes on from NZ_DBHIXS010000012.1 coordinate 13,823, forward strand.
TCCTGTCTTATCACAGGCTCCAGAACTACACCCGCGTACTGGCTCATTTTAGATAATAATCTTGATGTTTCCTCAAATATTTTATCTATCTGATTCATTTTTTTATTATACGCTTCGATTACTTTTGCTTTGGCTTCTGTAGAAATCTCTCTTATTTTAATAAGCTCTTCTACATATATTCTGTAGCCCTCACTCGTCGGAATTCTTCCGGAAGATGTGTGAGTTTTTACAATAAGTCCTTTATCTTCAAGATCTGCCATTGTATTTCTTATTGTGGCTGACGAAACTCCGATACTATATTTTTTTTCAAGAGTTCTCGAACCTACACTTTCACCAAATTCCAGATAATGTTTAATAATAGCCTTTAATATTAATCGTTCTCTGTCATTCATCTTACACCTTCCTTTTGTTAGCACTCGTTTATAAGGAGTGCTAATTACAGATATATAATATTATATTTTCTCCATATTGTCAAGTCTTTTTTTTAAAATTTTTTGATTTTTTTATATATTGTAAATATTAAAAAAAACAGCTTATATTTTTTCAATAAAAAAGAATAATCTGAATTTCAATATTTTATCTTTAATCCGACTATTCTTTTAACAGCTGTTTTTTCAAATCTCTGCTTCTAATTTTTACTACATTTTCCAATTTATTTCTTCTTTTCCCAGCTCCTTCAATATTTCATTAGCTTTTCTGAAATGTCCGCATCCGAAAAATCCTCTATTTGCAGACAGAGGGCTTGGATGAACTGTTTCCAGAATATAATGTTTATCCATATCTATCAGTCTTTTTTTATTTCTTGCATTATTCCCCCAGAGGATAAATATTAGCGGTTCATCTCTTTTATTAAGATATTCTATGACATTATCCGTAAATATTTCCCAGCCTATTTTTGAGTGGGAGTTAGCATTTTCCGCAACAACAGTAAGTGCCGTATTTAAAAGAAGAACTCCCTGTTTTGCCCAAGGTACGAGGTATCCGCTTTTACTCATTTCATAACCGTATTCTTCATTTATTTCCTTATACATATTCTGCAATGAAGGAGGCAATTTCACTCCTTCTTTTACTGAAAAAGCCAGTCCATGTGCCTGATTAGGTCCGTGATAAGGGTCCTGACCCAACAGCACTATTTTTGTATCTTTATATCCTGTAAGCTTAAATGCGGTGAATATTTCGTCAGCTTTAGGGTATATTCTTTTTGTCCTGTATTCATTTATAAGGAACTTTCTCATTTTCTGATAATATTCCTTATCAAATTCATCTTTCAGTATTTCGTCCCAGTCATTTCCGATATTTACCATTTTTTTACCTCGATTATTATTTAATTATTTTCTATTTTTCTATTTTTTTCAATTCCACTTTCCATTGATAGCCTGATTCCACCTGATGAGCCCTTGAAAATGAACCCTGATTTATAGCTACTCCTATTTTATTCAACGAATTTACGTAAAGGAGCGTTCTCCCTATATGGACTTCGGCAAAAGATTTTACATATTTTACAGTGCTGTTATAAACATTTCTCGTATCATGTTTTATATTCAGTTCCAAAGTATCTCCGTAATTTATACCCATTTTATCAAAAACTTCTTTCGGAATATTTGTCCATAAATTCCCAAATCTTATATCCAGTATATCGATAGTCCCTGTTATTTCCTTATTTTCATTTATTACTACGTCCGTTGTTTTTAAAAGTGTCATTTCTTCCAAATTTAGTTTCGGTCCGACTTCCTCATAAGAAATAACATTACTCGCCAGTCTTGCCCCTGTAAAAGCATATATGTCCCTGCCATGAAATGTATAAGATTCTCCCGAATACGGCAGTCTGTTTTTTGTTTCGTCTATTTCCCTTACTTCACAAATACCGATATTGGAATGAATATGAGTCAGTGTCCCGTTGTCAGGAGTTACTATATACTTACCGTCCTTTGTCTTTGCAACAATACTTTTTCTTGAACTTCCTACTCCTGGGTCTACAACCGACACAAATACGGTTCCTTCAGGCCAATATTGTAAAGTCTGCACCAATCTGTAAGAAGCGTCCCATATATTATATGTCTCTATCTCATGGGTCAGATTATATATTTTTAAATCAGGATTGACACCCAGTGCAACTCCGTACATAGCTGCTACGGCACCGTCCTGCAATCCGAAATCAGTTTGTAAAACAAGCATATTGTTTGACATAAAATCCTCCTTAAAATTAAATAAACTGATTGATAATCAGTATTTTAAAATCGATAATGACTATTTATTTTAAATTTTCCGATTATTATACAAACGGATTAAAGAAACGTCCATTATTTATTTTTATCAATATTATTGAAATAATGACAAATATAATTGTTACTGTAATTCCTATAATATCCTTTAAAGTCATTTTCTCACCACAGTACCATGTCCGTCTATTTTTCTTTCCAAATCCTCTTAAAAGCATAGCATTACTTATTATATCTATTTTTTCAATACTCGAAAATATAAGGGGCATCAATGTATAGGAAACATTTTTAATTCTTTTTATAAAGCCTGTCTTTTTGGATACATCTATTCCTTTTGCCTGCTGGGCTTTATTTATCGTTATAAAATCTTCCTGAACCGTAGGTATATATCTCAAAGCTATGGATATTGCATAAGAAAATTTATAAGGCACTCCTATTTTATTTACTGAAGCTGCAAACTCACTGGGATGAGTCGTTACAATAAAAAGTAAGGCAACGGGAATGACCGATATATATTTTACAAAGATATTAAATTCATAAAACAGCTGTTCCCAAGTCAATATGTATATTCCGGCAATTCTAAAAATGTCGTGTCTTGTTCCGTAAATCTTAGTCCCCTCCAAAGGAGAAAAAAGAAATATCATCATCAAATTTAAAATCAGGAATATTGATATAAGATAAAATACTAATTTTATTTCTCTAAATTTTATTTTTGATACTTTAAAAAGAAAAAAACCGAAAACAGTGAGGAATATGAGAAATCTTGTGTCATAAGTAAGCATAATGGCAGTCGTCCACAATAGGAAACAGATTAATTTTGCAGCTCCGTTCATTTTATGCAGAATTGAATCTTTTTCTATATATTCCAGCAAAAAATTATTTTTCATTTATTCACCTGCCTTTTCATAATGCACAAAAGTCTTTATCAAATCTTCAGGATTTATTCCTACAGCTTCTGCAAGATAATGAAGTGAAGTCTTTTTGAGATTGGCTTCTGCCAATATTTTACCGTCAGATAAAATTTCGGACGGTTTTCCCTCTTTTATTATTTCACCATTATTAAAAGCATAAGCTTTATCAGTATATTCAAGCATAAGGTGCATATCATGGGTTATAAACAGTATTGTAATTCCATATCCATTGAGCTGTTTCAAAAATTCCATTATTTCCTTATAGTGAAATAAATCCTGACCCGCAGTAGGTTCATCGACTATTATTATTTCAGGTTCAAGTACCAGAATGGAAGCTATCGTTACTCTTTTTTTCTGACCGTAACTCAATGCTTTTACAGGCCAGTTTCTGAAAGGTTTCAATTTACATATTTCCAGAACTTTAAATACACGCTGTTCTATTTCTTCATGAGAAAATCCTCTTATTTTAAGTCCTAAAGCCACTTCATCAAAAACAGTAACCTTTGAAATCATCGCATTAGGATTTTGCAGGACAAATCCTATTTTTTCTGCCCTCTCCGTTATGCTTTCACCCGTTATTTCCTTATTTTTATAAAATATTTCTCCTTTATCCTGTTTTTCAAATCCTGTAATGACTTTGGACAACGTCGATTTTCCCGCTCCGTTTGAACCTACAATGCTGACCATTTGTCCTTTTTTTATATCAATATTTATATTTTTCAGGATTTTCTTTTTTTCGTTATATGAAAAATCTATATTTTTAAGACCTAATATCGTTTCAGAATTATTTTCCTTTTCCTTAGCCGGATTATGCTTTATCCAGTTCAGAATATTATCCTTTATATCTGATAAGTCCATTTTTCCCATATCTGCTACTTCATTATATTTATTCAAGTCCACTCCGCTATATTTCAAGGCGGAGATATAGAGAGGCTCTCTTATATTTATCTTCTTCAATATATCACTTTTCAGTATGTTGTCAGGAGTATCGTCAATTATTATTTTTCCTTTATCTATAACTATTATTCTGTCCACTTTTTTATGAAGCACATCTTCAAGCCTGTGTTCTATAATTATAGTCGTAAGTTTTTTTCTGTTATGAAGTTCATCTATCAGTTCCACGGCGTATTTACCGCTCAACGGGTCAAGATTTGCAAGAGGTTCGTCATAGAGAATTATTTTAGCATCTTCTACCATTATTCCCGCAAGGGAAACTTTCTGTTTCTGTCCTCCCGATAAATCGTGAGGCTTCATTTTCAGTAAATCTTCTATTTTTACAAATTTAGCTATTTCATTTACCTGCTTTTTCATAATATCTGTTTCCACAGTATCATTTTCAAGAGCAAAAGCTATGTCTTCAGCAACACTGAGTCCCACAAACTGTGCATCAGAATCCTGTAAAGCGGTTCCTACATATTTTGAATGCTCAAAAATCCCGTTCAGAACTTCGTCATAAATTTTGAGTTCTCCTTTTATTTCTCCTTTGTAAAAATATGGTGCAAGCCCGTTTATACAATGACCAATTGTGCTTTTACCCGAGCCTGACGGTCCTATTATCAGTATTTTTTCACCCTCATAAATTTTCAGATTTATATTATGTAATGTAGGCTCCGATTGGCTTTCATACTGAAATGTAAAATCGCTAAAACTCACTGCCTCTTTTTTCCCATTTATTTCCAAAACCGAGACTCCTTTCCTACGATTTATAAGTATTAATCTTCTTTTTTCAAACTTCCTTTATTTACAAGAGTTTTAGAATATGCAAATATCAGAATTGTTCCTAAAACCGCCACACTGATAAAATTAGCAGCTCCTGCCATTATTCCCTGAGTAAACACTTTGTTTTTAGGCTCATTGTAAAATAAAATGTCAAGTAATGGAGCTATAACTCCCCAACCTATTGCACAGATTATAATTTCTCCGACTATCGATTTTACTATTTTTACACCGTTAAAATTATCCAAACCTACTATTTTTCCCAAAATTCCCATAGTATAACCAAAAAAGCCCGAAACAAATATCCAGCTGAACCATGGCGACCCGTATGCCGTCATATCACTTATAGTGTGCCCTATAAATCCTACTCCAAAACCTACTATAGGCCCGTATATAAAAGAAATCAATGCCAAAATTGCATATGTTATCTGGATTGTCGTATTTGGTATCGGTGTAGGAATTGCAGCAAATCTCGACGCTACTATATAGATAGCTGCTCCTATCCCCATTGCCACTACTTTTTTTATCCCTGAAATCTCTCCTCCTGCTTTTTTTGAAGATGTTGCTCTTTCTTTTTTTTCATTTTCTGTTGTACTCATTTTCAAATCACCTCTTAAAATCTATATTATTTATTTTTCTTTCAGAAAATTATATCATTTAATATATCTTTCAGTCAATACTGACTTTATATTTACTTAGTTGACAGCTCATTTATTAATACTACTCTTACTTACATTATATTTTTATTTGCATTCATAATAAATATGACAAAATTAATAAAATATCAAAGTTAATACCGACCTTATTTATTAATTGACTTTTCATTACTTTTTTTGATATAATGTAACAAATGTTATTTAATTTTAACAGGGGATTTCAATGTTTAAAAAAGCTAAAAAATATATATTATCTGAAATTATACGTAATATTATCTTAAATATTTTCAATCAGTTTTTTAAAAATAGCAGTTTTTCGTTTTTATCAAAAGATAATTTTGTAAATTTTGAAAACATTTCTTCAATTTATAATAAAAACAAAAAAGTCCTGCTAAATAAAAGTGATAATTTTTTTAAATTTTTGGATAAACAGATTTCTTCATTGGATTTTGATTTATCCTTTTTTGAAGATATAGATAAAAAATATATCAGCGTTTTAGTAAAAAAATTTGAGCAGCTCTGCTCAAATGACTATATAGGATTTATGACTAATGACATTCGTAAAAAGGTCATTGAAAATTTTAGAAACATTATAGACTGTATTTCTCTTTTGTATACTGTTTTTACAGATGTCGCTTTGAATTACAGTTCTGTTTCGGAAAATATCCGTATTGTGAGAGCTCCTCCTTTTATTGCCGATTCTAATCAGTAATAAAATATCAGGAGGGAATAAAAAATGAATGAAAAATTTAAAGGAATAAAAATAGGAAAACATTATATTGAAAAACCTCTCGTCCAAGGTGGAATGGGCGTAGGATTAAGCTGGGACCAGCTCGCGGGAAATGTTTCAAAAAACGGCTGTCTTGGTACTATAAGTGCCATTTGTACAGGATATTATCAGAATATGAGATTTGTCAAGAAACTTGTAAACGGCAGACCTTTCGGCACTGAAAATACTTATAACAGAGAGGCTTTATTTGAAATTTTTAAAAATGCAAGAAAGATATGCGGGGATAAACCCCTCGCATGTAATGTATTGCGTGCGATAAACGACTATGAAAGAGTAGTTACTGACGCTCTGGATGCGGGGGCGGATATTATTGTAACAGGAGCGGGACTTCCTCTCGAATTACCGAGACTTACAAAAAACTATCCGGGAGTAGCCATTGTTCCTATTGTTTCATCTGCAAGAGCATTGAGAGTAATATGCAGAAAGTGGAAATCCGAAGGCAGATTGCCTGACGCAGTAATTGTTGAAGGTCCTAAAAGTGGAGGACATCAGGGTGCAAAATATGACGAGCTTTTTGCTCCTGAACATCAGCTTGAATATGTCCTGCCTTTTGTGAAGGAAGAAAGGGACAAATGGGGAGATTTTCCTATAATAGCTGCAGGAGGTGTATGGGACACCGAAGATATCCTCCAAATGATGTCGCTGGGTGCCGATGCTGTACAAATGGGGACAAGATTTGTGGGTACTTATGAATGTGATGCGAGTATGGAGCTGAAAAAAGTGTTAATCAACGCCAAAAAAGAGGATATTACTATAGTCGGTTCTCCTGTCGGTTATCCGGGTCGGGCTATAAAAACTGACCTTATTAAAAATCTGGTTCCTGATGACAAAAGAATAAAATGTATAAGTAACTGTGTCTTTCCATGTAATCGTGGACAGGGTGCAAGAAGAGTAGGATACTGTATTGCAGACAGTTTGGGTGATGCCTATCTTGGACGGCTTCAAACAGGTCTGTTCTTTTCAGGAGCAAATGGTTACAAGCTGAAAGAAATTGTCCACGTAAAAGATTTAATAGACGAACTGATGAATTAATAAAAAAAGTCGGATTTGAAATTCGACTTTTTTTATTTACGGATTATATGTTCACTTCTACTTTACTGTCAAGACTTTTCGGTAATTCCAAAAAAGATTTCCATGCCTGCAAAACTTTTTTATATTCTTTCAGCCTGCAAGTCCATAGGGGATATTCTTCACTTTCGCCAAAAATTGTATGAATAAACTGGACATAGTGATTTGTTATTTTATATTGAAAAGCCTGCCCGTCCCACTCAACTCCGAAACTTTTTCCATTTTCCATATTTTTTATTTCATTCAATATTTCATCACAACTTTCAGGATACTGAAAATCTTCCATTATTCCTGTTATCAAAAATTTTGTATATTCTCCTATTTTTTCTCCTGCTTCCGCATACTCTTCAAAAGTATCAAAATCTTTTTCATCAGGATAAGGAATATCAGGATATTCAGTTAATCCAAAGTCTTGATCGTCATAATAGCCAAATATTATTTTCATCTTTCTCCTCCATAAACAGGATAGGCTGTTATTCTCGGACTTTTATATCCTCTGATTACAACTCCGCTTTTACTTACTCCCTGCCACATATTACTGTCTCTTCCTTTGAGTTCTTTTCTATTTTCCCATGCGGAGTTTATTTCGTCTATCACTCTCGCTTCATCCCAGTCCTCGGGAAACATTGTATTCACTCCGCCGTTACTCGTCTTTTTCTGCCACTTTCCGTCAGGTCTTTTTATTTCTACATTGGCTCTGTATACTCCATTAGATGCGGGATTTCCTATTTTTTTTATTATTCTCACATCTCCCCGCAAAAGAGTATGTCCTCCCGTAACTTTTTCTCCACTGGAGTTTATATCTCCGCCTATTATATGGTCATAATCTATTTTATATTTTCTATTTCCTGATGATTTTACTTTCTGAAAATTGTTATTGTTATTTCTATTATTATAGTTATTATTGTTGCTGATTTCCTGATTATTTTCCAAATTTTCCGCAATTTGAAAGTCTTCACTTTTTTTATTTTTATTCTTTTTTCTGTTTTTCTTACCTGAATTTTGACTATTTTCAGAGTACTCATTATCATTCCGATTTTCAGTATTTTCTGAATATTCTTCCGAACTGTTCTGATTTAAATTATTTTCTTGAAAAACTGTCTTATTATTTTTTTGTTCCTGCTCTTTTGTTATAAAAAAACGTGTTACAAATACGCATAGTATAACAATCAATAATATTTCAGCCGCTTTTTTTATAGTTTTTTTCACTTTTTTTCTCATTTATCAACCTCTTTATTAACCTCAATTTTTTATTGATGAAACGTCTATCTCATCATAATCTTTCAAAAATTCATATAATTTTTTCTCGATATCTTTTACTTTTCCTTTTTCTTCCGTTTCCATATTCAGACAAAGCAAAGGCTCATGTAAAGAAAGTCTCAACAAAAACCAGCTATTTTCATCACAGATTACCCTTACACCTTCATAATTAGGTTTTTCCGGCTTCCAGCCCTGAACCTTTTTTACATAATCAGGCAACGCATTCAGAATTTTATTTCCTGTTTCCCTAAAATCTTGAGTATTTATAGGAAATCTTACTTCTTTTTCTTCCACAGGCTCTTTCAGCTCATTCAGTATATCAGTAAAATTTCTTCCTTCTTTTTTACTTTTTATAAGCTGTACTAACAGTTGAGCCGCCATATATGCCCCGTCATCGAGGAAATAGTTGTCTTTAAATGCTGCATGCCCCGAAGTTTCTATTGCAAGAGGGGTATATATTCCTTTTTTGTTCAGTCTTTTTGCTTCGTTTATTACATTTTTATATCCTCTCTGAAATCTGTGATGTTTACCTTTTCTGTCCTCTATAAACTTTTTCAGTCCTATGGAAGTTACAGAATCCGTAACTATTGTAGCTTCAGGATTTTTTTCTATAAGTATATCACTTAACAGTGCAATAAGTTTATTTCTGTTAATTTCACGTCCACTTTTATCCACAAAGGCACTTCTGTCTCCGTCAGCGTCGAATATTATGCCGAAATCGGCATTATTATCAAGAACGGCTTTTTTTAAAGATTCGATAGCTTCCTTAGCTTCAGGATTTGGAACATGATTGGGAAAACTGCCGTCAGGATTTAAAAACTGACTTCCTGCGGAATTCCCTCCTAATTTTTCTATTACTTTATCTGCAAAAAAACCTGCCGCTCCGTTTCCTGCGTCAATTACTACTTTCAAATTTTTTAAAGGCTCTTTTTCTTCGCCCGTCTCTTTTTTTATTAGTTCACACAGATAATCCGCATAATCATCTGCAAGATTTTTTTCAATAACTTTTCCTTTTTTGTCCTTTATTCCCATTGCTTTTTTTAAATTTGCCTCACACTGACATTTTTTTCTGTTACCCATTTCCAGCATTTCCAGCACATCAGTTTTTTCAAGTCCGCCGTCCCGAGTGAAAAATTTCAGTCCGTTATAATAGCTTGGAAGATGACTCGCCGTTATCATTATAGCTCCGTCAGTCTTATAATTTTTAAATACTGTTGTCATAAACAGCGACGGAGTTATGGACATCTTACAGTCATAGACGTCTATTCCAGCTTCTTTCAGCTCTTCTCTTATTATTTCGGCAAATTCAGGTCCCGTATATCTCGCATCATATCCTACAGCAATTTTTATTTTTCTATTTTCGTCATCAGCTTTTCTCTCATATTTTCTTTTTATCCATTTTTCAAATCCCGCAGCAATAAATTTTACTTCACCTTTTGACAGAGTAATTTTTTTATCGCCAAATTCCGAAACAATACCTCTTATATCCGTTCCGCTCACCAAATGCTTTAATTCCATAAATACCTCTCTTTTCAAAACTCTCCGTTTCCATATTTTATATTAGTTTTATATTCTATATGATATGATTTTATGCTTCCTGTAATAGATCAAAAAAATTGAATAAAATGCTTCTTACATTTACATTACTTCTGATACTGTTTTTCAGATTTATAAGTTTTTTTAATTTATCTCCGTCTATCGAATTTTTCGCATTTATTATTATCTTCCCTAAAACATCTGTCAGTTTTTCCCTTTCCTGCCTAAATTCCTTTTCAATCTCATTTACTGTTATATAAACTTCTTTCAAATCACAGAATTTCGTTTTTTTTGCAAGATATTCGATACTTTTATTATATTTTATTATCAAATCAAGCTCATCCGCTTTTTCCGTTTCTTTATTTTCGGTTTCATTTTCACTGTCTTTACTGTTTAGATAATTTTTCATTTCTATAATATGTCTTGTTGCATTTTCCGTATTTGAAACATATTTATCATAATCTTTTAGAGGAATAGACTTTTCTTTCCATTTTTTTATATTATTTTCATTTCCGTCAAAAAAATAATAAATATCCCTATCTACTCCAAGTTCCTCATTATTTTCAGATTCTATGTGAAATTTTATTGTCCTTGACTTTATTGTAGGGATAATATTCAGACTTCTCGACAATAAAATAAAATACACGTCTTTAGGAGGTTCTTCCAGTATTTTCAGTAAAGCATTGGAAGATTCTTTTCTTAAATTTTCAATTCCCAAAAGAATAAAAATTTTTTTTGGAGAATTATAGGCAGTTTCTATAGCTGAATAGATGATTTCTCTTACTTCATCGATTTTTATATTTTTATTTTCCTTGTTTATAATTTCAATATCAGGATATTGAAAATTTTCTATTCTTTTGATTATACTCCCATATTCTTCAGAATTTTTATCTATTCTTAAAGTCATTATTATTTTGGAAAATTCCAGTGCATAAAAAAGCAAGTCAACTCTTTTATCTCCATAAAAGAGGTAACTGGCACTTTTTTTATCCTGCTCTGCTTCATTTTTTAATTTTTCCAATATTTCACTGCTTTTCATAATTTTTAGCTTTCTCTCATCTGTAAAGTTCTCAATAATTTCTTATTGTCAAAAGCCATTCCTCCGCCTAAAACTACTGAAATCAAAGGATTTTCAGCTAAATAGACTTTTATTCCTATTTCTTTCTCCATTAATTCTACAAAGTTTTTTATCAATGAACCTCCGCCTGTCATTACTATTCCGTTATCAAGTATATCGGCAGCTAATTCGGGAGGACATTTTTCCAATACTTCCTTGGAAGAATTTACTATCTGATAAAGGGAATCTTCTATCGCTTCATATATTTCATTTGAATTTACCTCTACCGTATTAGGTATTCCAAGTTCCAAATCTCTCCCTTTTATAGTCATTATTTCAGGTTCAGGCAGTCTTATTGCTGTTCCAAGCTCTTTTTTTATTTTTTCGGCTGTTCTTTCTCCTACCAGTAAATTATATTTTCTTTTTATGTATTTTACAATGTCTTCGTCAAATTTATTTCCCGCTGTTTTTATGGATTTACTGGATATTACTTCATCAAGAGACAATATGGCTATATCTGTTGAGCCTCCGCCTATATCTACTACCATATTCCCCTCAGGCTGTGAAATATCTATCCCCGAACCGATTATTGCAGCTCTTCCCTCTTCTATAATATACGTTTTTTTAGCTCCCTTTACCGAATCAAAAAGGGCTTTTCTTTCAACACTTGTAACATTTATAGGTACACATATCATTATTTCCGGTTTAAATAACGCATTTCCGTAGATTTTCTGTAAAAAATAACTTATCATTTCTTTTGTAGAATCTATATCGGCAATAACTCCGTCTTGCAGAGGTTTTATCGCTTCTATGCTGTCAGGTGTTTTCCCGAGCATTTCCCTTGCTTCTCTCCCTATCGCTATTATTTTCCCCGTCTTTCTGTCCCTTGCCACAACGGAAGGCTCATTTAACACTATTTTTCTTTTCTGTTTATCATAAATCAGTATATTTGCCGTCCCTAAATCAATCGAGATACTTTTATTGACTCTGAACATTTTAAATATATTTGCCATTATTCCTCCTTAAATTTTGTATCTTTAAATCATTAAATATCTTTTATAAATATCCTTCTCATTTCTATATTGTTTAATTATAAAAAACTGTTATAAAATTTCAAAAGTTGCTGTTCCGTCTTTATTATCCTTGATTTCCACTCCCATTTTTTTCAGTTCATCACGGATTTCATCAGATAATTTAAAGTTTTTTTCTTTTCTTGCTTCTGTCCTTATTTTCAGAAGAAACTCTATCAGATTTTTTGACAATCCCTCATTACTATTACTTTGTCCATCCACTAATAACACTCCTAAAACATCTTCTATCTTTGTCTTTAGATTTCTATGAGATAATTCCAACGCATTATATAGTAACTCGCTGTTATTTTTTCTTTCATCTTCCGACATTTTTTCAATAATATCGGAAAACCTGTTTGTTTCTCTTATCTGATCAAATATTGTGGCTAATGCCTGAGGAGTATTCATATCTTCGTCCATTGCCCCGATAAATTTTATATCAAAATCTTTTATTTTTTCTTTAAAAATTTTAATAATTTCATTTATTTCATTGGGAACTGTTTTATTATCTATATCATTATCAACATTTGAGCTGGCGGAAAAATCAGAAATAATTTTCTCTGCATTTCCATTACTTAAAATTTCTGTCATTTTTTCAAATCTTTTCATGGAAGAAGTTATATTCTGCAAGGTTTTCTTAGTAGTTTCGATTTCTTCAAAAGAAAAATTTACAGGCTTTCTGTAATGGGTACTCAATATAAATAATCTTATCACATTTCCCGAAAATTTCCCTAATATTTCCCTTAGTAAAAAGAAATTTCCCGTGGATTTTGACATTTTATCTCCATTTACTTGAATAAAACCGTTATGGAGCCAATATTTTGCAAAATGACCATGATAAGCACATTTACTCTGGGCGATTTCATTTTCATGATGAGGAAAAATCAAGTCCTGTCCGCCTCCGTGTATATCAAAAGAATTTCCCAGATATTTTTTTGACATGGCACTGCATTCTATATGCCAGCCCGGACGACCCTGTCCCCACGGAGAATCCCAGTAAGGTTCTCCGTCTTTTTTCTTTTTCCAGAGAGCAAAATCGAGGGGATCATTTTTTATTTCCATAACATCTACTCTTGCTCCTATTTCAAGTTCATCTATTTTCTGATTGGAAAGTTTTCCGTAATCTTCATATTTTTTGACATTAAAAAATACATTTCCGTCTATTTCATAGGCATATCCGTTTTTAATAAGTTCTTTTATAGTTTCTATAATTTCGTTCATATTTTCAGTAACTTTAGGTCTTTTTATATCTTCCAGTATATTCAAAGGTTCTGTATCTTCAAAAAATCCTTGGATATATTTTTCACTCACTTCTTGCGAGCTTATACCTTCTTCATTTGCTCTTTTTATTATTTTATCGTCCACATCGGTAAAATTCTGAACATAAGTAACATCATATCCCCTATACTTAAAATATCTTGCCAGTACATCAAAAACAACTATAGGTCTCGCATTTCCCAAATGTATGTAGTTGTAAACCGTAGGTCCGCATACATACATTTTTACTTTTCCTGCTTCTATAGGTTCAAATTCTTCTATTTTATTGGACATTGTGTTGTAAAGTTTCATTTTCTCTCCTTTCCCTTTAAATCCTTTTTTTGTAAAAAAACAAAACAAAAATATCTGTATTATCTATTTTTAACAATTTTATTATAATAGTGCCGAATATCATTTCAGCACTGCTACTGTACAGCCAATTCCTCCTTCATTTTGATTGGCGTCCTTAAATTCCGCTACATATTTTGAAGTTTTTAAAAATTCCTGTATTTTTTTTCTCAGTATCATTGTACCTTTCCCGTGTATAATATAAACCTCATGATATCCTGTAAGCATTGCTCTGTCCAGATATACTTCCAATTCAGCTATTGCCTCATCGGCATTTTTTCCTCGCAAATCTATCTCACCTCTTACCTGTGTCGATTTGAGAGAAGCAAAGCTCTTGAACCTGTTCGATTTCTTTTTCTGTATTTTCACAATATCATCAAAAGAAACTACCATTTTCAGTATTCCCGCCTGCACCTGCACACTGTCCGTTTCAGGGATTATTCTCAGTATTTTTCCATTCTGATTTAAAGTTTTTACTAAAACTTCTTCACCTTCCTGAATATCAATATTTTTAGCTACTATTTTTCTTTCTTTTACATTCTGTTTTTTATCCGCAATAAAAGACTCCCTCAACATATTCAGGCTTCTTTGGGCATTTTTTGCTTCCTCTTTCTTCACTTCGTCCTGACTGATCCTGTCTATCAGATTTTTAGCTTTAGACTGTACTTCTTTCAGATAACTGTCGGCTTCTTCATAAGCTCTTTTAATGACTTCATTTTTTTGATTTTCAACTTCGGTTATTTTCAGTTCATACGAATTTTTCTGTATTTCCAATTCTTTTTTTGTGTTTTCCAGCTCAAATTTTAATACTTCGAGTTCATCGTTCTTTTCTTTGATAGATTTAAGCATTTCTTCCACTTTCTGGTTATCCTCACTTATATACCCTCTCGCAGTATTTATTATTTCTTTACTTATGCCGTATTTTCCTGCGATTATAAGGGCATTACTTTCCCCTGGAATTCCTTCAAGCAATCTGTATGTAGGAGAAAGCGTTTCCACATCAAATTCCATTGAAGCACTTTTTATGCCCGTAGTGTTGAATGCATACGCTTTTACTTCGCTGTAATGGGTTGTAATTATTGATTTTATATTTTTTCCGTTCAGATAGTCTATTATCGCCATAGCAAACGCCGCTCCCTCCATAGGGTCGGTACCGCTCCCCAGCTCGTCCATAAGTACAAGGGATTTACTGTTTGCTTCTTCCATAATTTCTTTTATTTTTTTCACATGCCCTGAAAATGATGATAAATTCTGTTCTATACTTTGCTCGTCTCCGATATCCGCAAGGACACTGCCGAAATGACCTATTTCAGTTTTTTCGTCAGCAGGTACGGGAATTCCTGACAGTGCCATTAAAGTGAGCAGCCCCGCCACTTTCAATGTAACCGTCTTTCCTCCTGTATTCGGTCCTGTAATGAGCATTATATTTTCATTATTTCCCAATTCAAAGTTTATAGGAACAACAACATTTTCATCTATTAACGGATGCCTTGCTTCTATCAGTTTCAGATACTCCTTATTTATAATTTTAGGCACCGTACATTTTTTATTTATAGAGTATATCGTTTTGGCATTCAGATAATCTAATCTTTCAAGGATTTCCTTTATTTGTATTATTTCTTCCTTTTTAGTTCTTATTAATTCTGTCAGCCTCAACAGTATTTTCCTTATTTCTTCCCTTTCTCTCGCTTCGTATTCCCTAAGTTTGTTATTTAGCGATACCACATTTAAAGGCTCGATATATACAGTGCTACCTGTTGCTGACCTGTCATGCTCTATTCCTTTGACAAGTCCTTTAAAGTCTGTTTTTACAGCTATTACATATCTGTCATTTCTTTGAGTAATTATTCTTTCCTGAATAGCTTTCTGAGTTTCCTTATTGTTCATAAGGTCATCAAATTTTTCCTTTATATTGGCATTTATATTCTGTTTCTGTCTCCTTACATCTCTCAGTCCTATGGATGCGTCATCTTTCAAATTTCCGTCATCGTTTATGGCATCTCCGATAAACTGCTCTATATCCTTTACTTCTTCAATATCCGCAAACAATGCCCATATCGTCTTATATTTGTCCCTTGTGTTTTTTGCCCTGCTTTTGGAAATCCTGAAAATAGACAGATTTTTCTTTAAGTTAGCCAAATCTTCAGCATTCAGATAAGAGCCTATAAGCTCGATAGTATTCATATATCTTTGTATATCTGACAGCCCTGTAAGCTCAAATCCGTCATCGAACTTGTAAAAATCTATCAAATCAGTCATCAGCATAAGCTCCCTGTCGAGAGCCGATTTATCCTTTATTATGTCCGTATCTATAAATTTTTCCTTTGTTTTTTCAAGTTTTGATAAATTTATCAGTTCATTTATTATTTTATAAAATTCTAAAACATCGTATTTCTTTTCCATTTTTTCCCTCTTTTATATTTAATTTTAAGTTTTTCAATTTACTTTTACCTTTATTATATCAAAAAATCGAGAAAATATAAAATATATCTTTTTTCTGCAATATGTGATAAAATATTTTCAGTAAATTTTTATACATAAGGAGGCGTTATCATTGGAACAGCCAATATTAGAACCAATATTAGAATGTAAAAATCTGACCAAAAATTATAAATATGAGTCTGCCCTAAACAGTATCAATCTTTCTATAACGAGCGGAAAGATAGTAGGACTTTTGGGACCTAACGGAAGCGGAAAAACTACCCTCATAAAACTTGCAAATGACCTTTTGAAACCTACTTCAGGAGAAATCCTCATAAGAGGACTTAAACCGGGAATAGATACGAAGAAAATTATATCCTATCTTCCCGACAGAAACTATTTTAGTGATACACACACTGTAAATGAATTACTAAATCTCTTTTCAGGTTTTTATAGTGATTTCAATAAAGAAAAAGCTTTAAAAATGCTAAATGATTTAAAAATAGAACCGAAAAGAAAATTCAAAACTCTGTCCAAGGGAATGAAAGAAAAAGTTCAGCTTATCCTCGTTATGAGTCGTGAAGCTCTGCTATATCTCCTTGATGAACCGATAGCGGGAGTAGATCCTGTAGCAAGGGAATATATCCTCGACACTATCATTAAAAATTATAATAGGGAAGCGACTATTATCATTTCTACTCATCTCATTGCGGATGTGGAAAAAGTTCTTGATGAGGCTATATTTATCAATAACGGCAATATACTTTTACATGAAAGTACAGAAAAAATAAAAGCGGAACATAATAAAAGCATAGAAGAATATTTCAGGGAGGTTTTCAGATGATTGGAAAATTATTTAAATATGATTTCAGAATAACGGCAAAAATATTATTTCCTCTATATGCAGGAATATTAGGAATAGGAGTTTTAAGTCAGACTGTATCTTTCTTACTGGATTTAGCGGATAAAAATCTGAAAGCTAATCCTGATTCTGTTATTAATCCTTCTTTTTTGATTTTTTCTTTCAGGGCTTTTTCTTATATTACTGCTTTTTTTATTACAGCGGGTATCTATATATTGACTCATTTTATACTGATTAACAGATATGCCAAGTCCATGTACGGAAATGAAGGATATCTTACAAACACTCTACCCGTAAAGACTTATCAACTAATTTTGATAAAATTTCTGAATTTCTGGTTTTGGATATTTATCGGATTTGTAGTTATCGTTATTTCGGGCATATTACTTTTTTTTAACAGCTTTATGATGAATGACATTCTCCAAATTTTTATTGAGGCAATGTCTCATGAAAATTATGTATTCATCATTCTTAGTCAGATAATATCCGTGAGTAGTACAATAATGTTATTATTTTTATGTGTTGCTATCGCCAATATTTTTAAAAGCTATAAGTTAATCATAGGAATAATTTCCTATTTTATAATAAATAGTATTTTGGCCATATTAAACTATTTAATTATATTTATACCTTATATTTTCTTTTTAGGGAATGATTTTCTTGAAGGAAGTACTTCGATATATTCCATTTCCGTTATTTCGATATTCATCAATATAATTGAAATGATTATAATGTTTTTTACAATACTCTATATTCATAGAAATTATTTAAACTTGGAATAAATATTTATTTTATTAGAAATATAACAATAATTAGAAGTACAGCAACAATTCACAGAAAAATAGGATTTATCGAATTTATGAATTATTCAAAATTTATAATATAAAATATGAAATAAGCCGTAAAAAATAAAGGAGAGTATAATGAATTTGAAAAATTTACCACTAACACTTATTTTACCCGTAAAATCGGATAAACAGCAGGAAATACTCTTAGAACATAACAGACTGCTCGGTACCCTTTTAGGGGAAACTATTTTTACTTACGCAGATCTGCATATTTTTGAAATCACTGAAAAATTAAGAGAAGCCTCTATTTCCTATTATAAGACTAAAAGCTATGAAAGCAGGGAAAATTTATCAACTTTCTGTGCCGAATTGACTGATTTTGAAATTTTAAGAGTTATAAGAGGATTTACTTATTTTTCGGTATTGGCAAATATAGCCGAAGATGTATATCAAGTACGTCAACTGAGAAACTCAAAATTTTCAAACAAAATTGAGATAGGCTCACTGGAAAAATCATTGGAAAATCTTGAAAATAAAGGCATTAATAAAGAAAAAATATTAAAAGCAATGAAAAAGGTTTCAGTTGTTCCCGTGCTGACTGCACATCCTACCCAAGTCCAGCGAAAAAGCATACTGGATTTGATGAGAAAAATCTCGGACACTCTTTCTAAATATGAAAATGTGGAAATTCATCAGATAGATGAAAATGAATGGATAGACGAACTGAATTCCGAAATAAAAATTTTATGGCAAACATCAATGCTAAGAACATCACAGCTTAGAGTTACAGATGAAATAGACAATGCCCTTAGTTATTATAATATTACATTTTTCGATGAAATTCCGAAACTGACAAATAAATTCCAGAAGATTTCGGAAGAATTAGGAGAAAATAAGTCCAATTCCGAAAAACTGTTGCCTCTAACTATGGGAATGTGGATAGGCGGCGACCGCGACGGAAATCCTTATGTTACAGCCGATACTCTCGAAACATCTGCACAAACTCAGGCATTGAACCTGTTCCAGTATTATCTTGATAAAATCGAGCGTATATACCGTAATCTTTCATTATCAAATACAATGATAAAAGTAAGCAAAAATTTGGAAAATTTGTCCGAGAAGTCAGGCAAAGTGTCTCCTCATCGGGTAAATGAGCCTTATCGTCGGGCATTGACTGCCATTAATGACAGACTTCTTGCTACTGCTTATAATTTATGTGCCGATAAGGAAGTTTTACCGCCTAAAAGAAAGGAAGCCGAAGATAATCCTTATAATTCCTCGGAAGAATTTACGGCTGATTTGGAAATCATTGCAAATTCTTTAATTGAAAATGATAGCGAGGCTTTAGTAAGAGGTGAATTGGAAAATCTTATCACTGCGACAAAAATATTCGGATTTCATCTGGCAACTATAGATTTGCGTCAGGATTCCAGTATTCACGAAGTTTGTGTGGCAGAACTTCTGAAAAGTGCCAATATAATGGAAGATTATCTTAGTCTATCCGAAAATGCCCGTTGTGAAATACTTTTGAGAGAACTGGAATATGATCCCCGTATTTTAAGTGATTCCATAATTCCTCAAAGTGAGCTTTTAAAAGGAGAGCTTTCCATTTTTAGAAAAGTGAAATCATTAAGGGAACGTTTTGGAAAAAGAGTAATAGAAAAACACCTTATTTCCCACGCTACAAGTGTATCGGATATGCTTGAAATAGCTATTTTACTGAAAGAAGCCAATCTCGCAAAAGGAGATAAAGACCCTTTCTGTGATATACAGATTGTTCCATTATTTGAAACTGTGGAAGACTTGAAAGCCGCTTCGGAAATCCTTGAAAAATGGTTCTCTCTCCCTTTGGTACAAAAATGGATGGAAAAAAGCGGAAGAAAACAGGAAGTTATGCTCGGATATTCGGACAGTAATAAAGACGGAGGATATTTAAGTTCAAGCTGGTCATTATATAAGGCTCAAAAAGAACTGACCGCTTTGGGAAACCGTTTTAATGTTCAGATTTCATTTTTCCATGGCAGAGGCGGAACTGTCGGACGTGGAGGAGGTCCAAGCTATGAAGCTATCCTCGCACAGCCTGAAGGCAGTACGGACGGAACTATACGTCTCACTGAACAGGGAGAAGTAATCGGAGCAAAATACGGAAATCCCGATTTAGGATTTAAAAATCTTGAAGCCCTTATTTCCGCAGCCTTGGAGTCAGGAGCATTAACTGTAGAAGATGCTAAATGGGATAAATACGAGAAAATTATTAAGGAAATCTCGGAAGCAAGTTATGAAGTTTATCGTAAATTAGTATATGATACTGAAGGATTTACAGATTTTTTCTTTGAAGTTACTCCGATTAAGGCGATTGCGGGACTAAACATCGGTTCCAGACCTTCTTCCCGTAAGAAAAATCAGTCATTAGAGAGTTTACGGGCTATTCCTTGGGTATTTTCATGGTCGCAATCCCGTATAATGTTACCGGGCTGGTACGGTTTGGGAGCTTCATTTACTGAATGGATAAACAAAAATCCTGACAATCTTTCAATTTTACAAAAAATGTATGAAGAATGGCCATTTTTTAAATCGGTTATTTCCAATGCGGATATGGTACTTTCAAAATCTGATTTAAGAATTGCTTCTGAATATGTAAAACTGGCTCATAATCAGGAAACTGCCCAAAAAATATTTGCTGAAATTGTGAAAGAATGGGAGCTTACTCTTGATGTACTGAAAAAAATTACGGGAAATGATGTTTTACTTGCAGACAATCCTGAACTTGCAAGCAGTCTGAGAAACCGTCTTGCATATTTTGACTCGATGAACTATCTCCAAATAGAATTACTGAAAAGGTTGAGAGAAGGAAATACTTCAGAAGATTTGAAAAAAGCCGTTCATATATCGATAAACGGTCTGGCAACGGGATTACGTAACAGTGGATAATTAATAAATATGCTAAAAGAAAGTATTGACTGAAAAGCTAAAAAGACTTGTAATAATTCTCAGAATATGATAAAATAAACTCTGATATGTGTAAAGGAGGTAGAATTTATGCAAATATGTGAAGTTTTTGGAAAAAGAGTAGGACACGGAAACATGGTCAGCCACTCCCATAGAGCTACAAAAAGAATATGGAGACCTAATCTTCAAACAATGACATTAAATGTTGACGGTTCTGAAATAAAAGTGAGAGTTTGCACTAAAGCAATGAAAACATTAAAAGGTAAAAATGTTGATCAAGTAAAAAAAATATTATTGGAAAATAAAGACAATTTAAGCCCAAGAATTGCAAAAATATTATTTTCAGCTAAGTAAGTTTATGAGAAATAAACTTACTTTTTTTATTTATAAAGAAAATAGATTGATTTTTAAGAATTTTCAAAAGTGTAAACTGATTAAATATAAATATATCGGATAAATTTTAAAAGAGGCGTCAGCCTCTTTTGTTTCTAATTATTCAAAAAAATATATATAAAAAAGAGTTATTTTAAAAGAAAATCCAATAAATAAAAATAATATTTATGGTTTTTTCAAAATTTTATAATTTAAAATAACTCTTTTTATTTAACTTATAGCAATCCAAAACTTATAAATCTTAAAAATTTACCAAACCATGAAAGTTCCTGTGCCTCTTCCACTGCTATAATATTCACAAAAGAAACCGTGTTTCCTTCTGAAATCACTTCCAGTTTGCCGATCACATCACCTTTTTCGATTTTTGCCTTTGTATTTAAATCTGTAACTTTAAATTCATAACCGCTGTCCCCTATCTGGTAGACATTTTCAGCAAGAACTCCCTTTATTTTTCTCTTTGGAGAATCTTTTATTTTAAATTCTCCCATATCCTGTCCCATAGTATATACTGTCTTAAGTTCTTTCTTTATTTCCGAAAATTCTCCCAACTGGTCTCTTGTTCTCTGATTATGAGTTTTATGTCCCAAAACTACTGATATTATTTCAACATTGCCCATTTTACTTGCAACTATTATATTGTATCCCGCCTGAACGTGAAATCCTGTTTTCAAACCAAAAATTCCATATTTACCTAAAAGGTCATTTCGGCTTCTGTAAACAACCTGCTCTCCCGAAGAATTTATAAGAACAAGTTCAGGTTCACTTGCCCATTCTCTTATTCTTTTATCTTCTATGGCTTTTTTACCCATAAGGTACATATCATAGGCAGTGGAAACGTCCATTCCTTTTCCTGTCATTGATGTTGGAAGCCCTGCCGGTGTATGAAATTCAGTATCATTCATTCCTAACTCTTTTGCTTTTTGGTTCATCAGTTTTACAAAATAGTCTATATCTCCCTTTCCTACATGATAAGCCACTAAATATGCGGAATTATTGGCAGAATATATTATTTCGGATCTCAACAAATCTCTTAGCAGATAACATTCCCCTATCTTGACATTTAACCAGCTTCCTCCTACATTTGCAGTATGAGGAGTAAAACATACTTTATCATCAAGACTTACATTTCCTTTGTCCACTTCATTAAGTGCCACCAGAATATTCATAACCTTTGTCAATGAAGCGATAGGATGTCTTTGTGTTTCAAACTCCTTTTTCAGAACCTTTCCGTCTTTCAGGGCTATATATTTCAAAAGCTTGTCTTTATAATCCGTAGCTCCCTCTTTTTCCCTGTCAATAGCCTGAACGACGGGTTTTCTTTTGTCTATTTTAGGTGTCTGCTGTTCTTCTTTTTTTCTATTTTCTTCCAGTATTTTTGAAATATCTTCGTTTATATTTTCAGGTATATCATTATTTACATTGCTATCTGTATTCTGATTATTTTTTATTCCTGTTCCGTTTAAATTCTGTTTTTGATTATTATTGATATTATTCTGATTATTTGTATTATTTGTTTTTGACTTTATATCGTTATCTTTTACAATGTTATTCTTTTCGTTATCTGTATTATTTATCTGTTCTTCACCATGATCATCAGGCAGATATATCCCTAGTTTTTCTCTTTTTTTTCTTTCCCTTTCTTCTTTTTTCAATCTTTTCTTTTCTTCTCTTTCCTGTTTCTTTCTTTCCTTTTCCTGTCTTTTTCTTTCTTTTTCCGATTGAAAATTCTCCTGATTACTGCTTTTTATTATGTTACCTATATCGTCGTTGTTACTGCCTCCATTATTTCCTTCTCCATATACCAATAGAGCAAACAAACTTAACAATAATAATATTTTTAAAGTTTTTTTCAACATTTTTCTGCCTTTCCGATTTTATTTCTTTTTAGCTGCCTTTTTTCTTTCTTTTTCAGCTTTCTCTTTTTCACAGTAGTTAAAATATTTATTTATTACACAAATATCACATTTGGGATTTATAGCCGTAGAAACTTCTCTTCCATATAAGATAAGATAATGAGAAAATTCATACCAGTATTTTTTAGGAACTATTTTCATCAGCTCTCTCTCAATTATTTCAGGATTGTCGCTTTTTGTAAGTCCCATTCTCTTGGAAAGTCTTTTCACATGGGTATCTACTACAATTCCCTCTCTTATTCCCCAAATTTCTCCAAGAATAACATTTGCAGTCTTTCTTCCAACTCCTGCCAATTTTATCAACTCTTCCATTGTTTTCGGTATTTCTCCGTTATATTCATTTAAAAGCTGCTCGGCATTGAGTTTTATATTTTTAGCCTTATTTCTGAAAAATCCTGTAGATTTTATATAATTTTCAAGTGTTTTCAGACTCATATTATGAATGTCTTCAGGAGTCTTGACTTTTTTAAACAATTCTTTGCTTACTATATTTACTCTTGCATCGGTACACTGGGCAGATAATATGACCGCTATCATAAGTTGATAGGGAGTTTCATAATCCAATGCACACTTTGGTTTCCCGTATTTTTTCTGCAATATGGGAAATATTAGATTAAATCTTTCTTTTTTTGTCATATTTTCTCCTAAAAATATCGTTCGATAGTATATTTTATCATTTCAAGTATTATAAAATGCAACGGATAGAAAAGATAAAATAAATATTTCATATTTCTCCCTTTCCGTCCATTATACAGGAATATTGGAATTAATGCAAAAACGGAATAAATCTGGTTATGTGCCATATTAAATATATCCGTGTAATTTATCAAATTTAAAAGCAGGAAGCTCATAGCTATTTTAATTTTGTCATTCCTAAAAAAATGGAATATCATTATTGTCAAAATGCCGTAAATTCCGTAGTCAAATTCCAGTCTGTGAGCAATATAGCATAAAACTGTAATAAATACCGTTTTTATAAAAATATTTATCTTGTCCGAATGATATATGGATATAATTAGAAGTCCTGTAAATAAAGTAAAAAATATATTCATAGGATAATTCAGATTAAAAATCATTTCAGGAATTTGCATCACTATTGCAAATAGGAACAGTCTTATCAAATATTTTTTTAAATTTCGGGTATGGGCATATCCCTCACTTAATGAAAATGCAAATATGGGAAAAGCCGTTCTTCCTATGATATTCAATATTTCAGGACCTCCTACGATGTGATAACAATGGTCTGTGAACATCGTCATTATTCCTATTATTTTTAATATAAATAAGCTCATTTCAGCCTTTCTTTTCCGTGTCTTTTCATTAAATCCATTATCCTTTTATATAATCGTATTTCCCGCTTTCAAATTTTTTAACAATATAACTGCATACGGGGATTATTTTATAATTATTGTTTTCAGCAAACTCTATTCCGGCCTGAAACAGTTTATCTGCAATTCCCTGTCCTCTAAGCAGAGGAGATACATAAGTGTGATTGAAAATTAAGTTAGTCCCGTCTTTTCTGTATGTCATTTCAGCTATCATTTCCCCTTTTTCGTCGTATATAAAAAATCCTTCATTTTCTATATGTTTTATCTTCATCATCAAACACCTCTTTTTTTATTTTCATCTTAGATTATAGCATAAAAACAAAAATGAAAAAAGCCAACAGAATAATTTTTTTATCTGTTGACTTTTTATTTTTATTTTCAAGTCATACTTTAAAATATATACAACGTTGAAAATTTATTTTTTACCTTTTGGATTTTACATATGGTTAAATTTCAGATTAGAGTTAGTAATTTTGTAAATGTTTCTCTTTCCTAACATCGACTATTTAGATTAGTATATAAGTCTAAATCCTAATCCTCCTCTTACATTTTTACCTTTTGTATCATATCCTCCGTTTAATGTTACTCCAAATCTCTTGTTTTCTATTCCGATATTCAAGTCTGCTTTAAAGTTTCCTTTTCTATCGTCTTTTTCTCCTCTTATGTTATACCAGTCTGCTTCAGTATAGCCCACTCTTACTTTATTTTTAGCATTTGCTACTCTTCCTAATTCGTTATCATAGCTTAAACCAAGGGAAGTAGTAAATGTTGCTTTTTTAGCAAATGGTTGTTTATACTTGAATTCTACTCCTACTTCAGGTTTGATTGAGTAATAATCATTTCCTTTTACTTCCAATCTCATTTCTCCTGTTTTTTCTTTTATTTTGTTAAATCTTCCGTATTCAAGTTTTAAACTTCCGTATGGTCTTATACTGAATTTTTCACCTGTTCTAAATTCTTTTCCAAGTTCATTTTTAACAGCTACACCATAAGAATTATAATTTGACTCTGCTTTAAACAAGTCTTCTGCAACCCAGAACTTTCTCTTCATTTCACTTCTGGCAACATATCCTTCTCCTGATATTGTCCAAGTAAGACTTCCATTATTATCAAAGGCTGTTGATTTAAATAAACCTGCTTTAAACATTAAAGTTTTCTCTTCAGATTTTCCTATATCTTTAAGTTTAAATGTGTTATGTACTGCTCCTGCGTACCAACCTGAAGTATTTCCAAGTTTCAATGTTTCATCTTCATGAACATATGCTACTCCGTAAGCATTGTTTTTGTAGTCTTTAATTCCTGCTGTATCTGTTTTATATTCTCCTCTTGTTCCAAAAGAAGTTATTTTATTTGACTGTTTGGAAGGTGTTCTCCACTCTTTCTGAAGATTGTTAAACTGTCTGTCCAATTCAGCTCCTGTTGAATACAATCTTTGCTGTACATTCGCATATTGTCTTCCCATCATTTCATCTACAGCTTGAGCCCATACGATATTTTCATTATCTCCTATACCGTTTAAAGCATTAAACAATGATTTTTCTCTTGTTCCGATAGCTTCAACACCGTATCTTTGTTCCAATCCGTCAAGGAAGTTATAGAAATCTTTATCTTTAGCATATTTTCTATAATCTATTTTTCTCATCAGTACATATCTTTCCCCTGTTGGAGATGCAGAACCGTCTTCATATGAAGCTAACCAGTGAAGTCCTGCTGAATATATATTTACTTTTGTTCCTACTGTCTGTGTTCCTAAATAAGGTGCCACTGTTTCCCATGGTACTTTTATTGTTTTTGCGTTTGTTTTTTCTGCTGCTTCAGTACCGATTATCAAATCTATCTTTCCTGTAGGTCTGTATCCTGTACCTCCGATTGCTCTTGTTCTTCCTAAAGTATCTATATATACTCCCACATTAGAGAACATATAGTTATTAGTAGGTGTTTGTTCAGGATTTACAGTTTCAGCTACTTGAGGCAATCCGTCTACATAAGCTCTCAAGTCTCCGTTCGCATCTCTTTTTAACTGTACTCCTCCTACAGGACGTTTTTGAGGGTCATATTTTATTACTGCTGTTTTTGTGGAATCTTCACCAGTAACATTTAATGTTCCTATTCCTCCTGCTGAAGGATTTGTATTATTGAACTCTCCGTCAAGATTCGATTCAGTTATGGCGTTTCCGTTTATACCTTCCGCATTTTTATAATATATTCCTGTAGAACCTTTTCCGTTTACATTTATTGTTCCATAGTTTCTAATTATAGCGTTTTGAATAAACATTCCATATCCGTAATCAGAATTCAAATCAATGTTACCGTAGTTTGTAAATTCAGCTTTATTTGTTTCACTACCGAAAGCAGCTACTCCTACTATTCCACCTACAGAAGCATTATTTCTATAATCTCCTGCTGTTCTTATATTTCCTCTGTTAATTCCTTTTGCTCCATTATCAAGATACATTCCTATCATCTGTTTAACAGGACTTGTACTTGAAGCATTATCAGCATTCAATATTATATCTCCATTATTTTCTACCAATGCTCCTGTACCTTTTCCGTACATTCCTATACCGCTATCTCCTGTTACTACTATTCTTCCGTTATTTTCTACTTTTGTTATAGCTCCATTTGAACCGTCAGCTGCCATTCCTATTGAATACCAGTTTCTATTTACTTCCGATGCTCCTACTTTTATTTCAACACCTGGATTATTTATAGCTGTACCACCTTTTAAGACAAGCATTCCAACGTTTCCTTTTCCACCGGACATATCAAGATTTACATTGTTGTTAATTGTACTGTTATTTTCAGCATATAATGCAGTACTTGCTGATCCTGAAGATGTTACTGAAGTATAGTTGTTTAATGTAGAGTTATCTCTTACATAAGCGTATATTACGTCGTCTCCTAATGTCTGACTTCCAGGCTGTGCTGCTGAATGTGCATTAAGAGTTCCATTTATTGCAGCTAATGCTATTCCTCCACTACCTATGGATAAATTAGTAGTTCTGTTATTATTAAGAACTCCATTTGCAGAGAATACACCTATCGCATTTTTACCTGTAATATTCAACGCTGCTCCATCACCTACGTTAATTGTTCCTCCATTTTTATATACTCCTGTACTGTCTTCTCCTGAAACATTTATTCCTCCACCCGATAAGTTAAATGTTGCAGCACTTGAGTATAGACCTATCGATCTTGCTCCTATATTGATAGTACCTGTATTGTTAATCACATCAGAGTATACACCTATGTTAGGTTTAGAGACATTTGCAGAATCTCCTACGGTAATTGTACCGTTATTATCTACAGATGTAGTTGAGAATAATCCTACTGAATTTTCTCCATTTACATTTATTGTAGTACCTGTATTTGTCAATGCGTTATTTGCATAGACACCTTTTGCTTCGGAACCTTGAGTATTTATTGTACCTCCTGTAAGATTTAATGCAGAGTTATCTCCTTGTATTCCTACTCCTTTATTCCCTACAGTGATTGTTCCTCCATTATTGTTTAATATTGAATTTTTAGCATAAACTCCTACTCCTTCATTTCCTTGAGCAGTTGTTATATTTGAATTTCCACCTAATGTTATTGTTGAAGTTTTTCCGGCAACAGTATTATCAGCAACTATTCCATAAGATTTTGTTCCTGTTACATTTATTGTACCATTATTTGTCAAATCAATATTTCCTTGAGTTCCTGTACCTAATGCATTTCTACCAAATATAGCAGCTCCTTCATCTCCAATTGTAATTGTTCCTTCATTTATTACTTGAGATGAATTTCCTCCAAATAATCCTATTCCTTTATTTCCTGTATTTGTTATAGTTCCTTTATTTTCTATTACTGAAAAATCAGTAGCTATAGCTGTCAGATTAGGAGTATTTGTCAATTCTATTGTAGAATTATTTGTTACTTTTACATCTGATACGTTTGTTCCCGAATTTCCTTGTCCAATTACGTAATTGTCTCCATTACTTAAAGCATTACCATTATTTGTCATTTTATTGTTTACAATCACATTGGAAGATATAAAGTCTACACTGTGATATTTATTATTTGCTTCATTTAAATTCACTACTTCATCTATTTCAAGAGTAGCTCTATTTGAAGTATAATATTTATATCCTGAACCTGTTATATTTATGTTTCCTAAGGATAATGTACCGCTCGCAGGTCGAACTTCCGATATTTTTGTTGTAACACCTGAACCGTCAAATACAAATAATCTTGATCCCGGTTGCATATTCAGATTTAAAGGAGTACCTCCTCCTATAGTATTTGTTACTGAATCTTGTGAACCTAATGCTCCTTTAATATAGAAAGCATTACCTCCATTTTTTATTGTTACAGTATGAGGACCTGTTACATTCAAACGTCCTTCGGGATTAGTTGTGCCGTTTGTATAGTTATAGTAGAACAACCCTCCATTATCTACTGTAATATTTGCTCCATTGGCTACTTCCATAGTTGATTTTTCAGGGAATAATGCTACTGCACCGTTAGATACAGTTATATTTCCATTTATTTTAGTAGTTGGAGCAGGGTCAGTAGCAGCTTTTTTACCTGAATATATTGCTATACCACTTGCACCTTTAGCATTTATAGTACTTCCTGCTTGGTCATATGTTCCATAGTTAGCTATACCTGCGTTTTGATTACCACCTGTTACTTCTATTGTGGAACTTGCACCTGAAAGTCCTTGGTGTCCTTTAGATATAAGCATTCCTACGTTTTTAGTTCCGCCTGAAACTGTTATTTTACTTGAGTTTTTAAACTTACCGTCGGCACCACCCATTATTCCAGCATTAGATTCTCCACCGGAAATAGTAATCTGATTTTGGTTTTCAACAGATGCTGTCGAGCCGTTTGCAAACATTCCTATATTACTTTTTCCACCTTTAAGTTCAATATTTCCAAGATTTATTCCACTTTGTATATTTGATGTCGCATTTTGACCTTTGTCTATTCTTATACCTATATTTCCTTCAGAAGTAGTATCACTAGCACCGCTTCCTAAATTTATTTTACCTGTAGCTGTGTTTGTAACAGTGTTATTATATTCAGTTTTAAGGAACATTCCGCTGTTATTTTTACCTGTAACATTTATTGTTCCATTATTCTGCATTATATTTCCAGGATTTATATTTGCACCTGTTTCTTCTAATACTGCCATACCTGCGGACTGTCCGCCACCACCGACATTAATTACACCACCGGATAAATTTTTAAATGAAGATCTGCTTGCATCTATTTGGGACGATATCTTCATTCCATAGCTTTCTGCACCATTTACTGTGATAGTTCCCGCATTTTCAGCTGATATAACTGTACTTGGTGAACCCGGTGCATATATCTGTATCCCTATAGATTTTTCTCCTGAGAACTTGATCGTTCCTCCTGAACCATTTATCAGTCTATAATTTTGACTCGAAGTATTATCATTATTTTCATAAGTTAATATCAATCCAACTTTATAACCTGTATATCCTTCAGCAGTTCTTTTAATATCTATAGTTCCACCACCAAGTAAAGGAGCCAAATTCAGAGTTGTATTTGCTCCTTTAGCTAGAGCTCCATTTAAATCAGCATTCGTAGTTTCGGCTTCATCTGTTATTGTTCCTAAGTTTTCGACTTCTCTTATACCTTGATTTCCACCTAAGTTCGTATCAGTTTGAACTTCATAACCGATAGTTAAAGGTCCTACTAAATTTATTTTCCCATTATTTACTAATTTACCATTCGATATGTTATCAACAGTTGCAATTCTTGAACCGCCAACAAAGAACTTTTGGTTGTTATAAGTTCTTCCTGCTGCTGTTTCAGCATCTTTCTGAGTTTGTGAAAGATTGCTTATTGATGTTACTGTTAAATCTTGATTTATTGTACTTGTACCTGTTCCTCCTGTATAATCAAAAAATGATTTTAACAATACACTTCCTGTCGTAGCCCAACTATGTCTTACTGATGGATTTGATGTATCTGCTACACTTATAGCTCCACCACCACTAAATGAATTTGGAACACCTATATTAGGAGTATAAGCTCCTCCATCTACACCACTACCACAACCTACCATACTATTACAGTATGAACCTAATTTCATGTTAAACACAGGTGCTACTCCTGGTGTAGGAACTTCTATATCAGGTGATACAGGACTGAATGCAGGTATATTTATATTTGCAGGAGCCAGTCCCAGTGCTGCAGGTGTTGCAGGTGCTTCAACTGCCACAGGAACTCTATTTATTGCTTTTGGTCTAATACTTGCATTTAACACCAATTCTACTACCGGTTCTGTCAGTTCATTTAAATCTGCAAAACCATAATTATTTAATGCCAATCCGTTTCTGTCGGTTGATGCTCCTAAATAAGGATTTGCAGAACCTCTGTTTATTTTTTCATATCCAGGACCTGTGGGATTTACATATCTTTGTTCCCAACCACCTGCTGCATTGATGTCTCCTCTGACAAATGGAGTTTCAAAAGGATATTTCTCTTTCTTATCTCCTTTACCTTTGTATACTCCTCTCCAGTTACTGTAAAAATAGTTCATTCCATATTGCCATGAACTCCAAGGAGATTTTACTACATGATCTCCCTGCTCCATTAATTGTATTAATTCCAAATTTGCTTTTTTTAATAATTTGTTATTTTCTCTTTTTGCCTGTTTAAATCCTGCATGCAAATCATTTATTGATGTATTCAGCTCTTTTCTTGTTTGATTTATTGCATTTTCTGTACTTTTCACTTGTGGTGATGTCAACGTATCCGCAAATGACAACATTCCCATTAGCAGAAAAGTCAACAATAGACCTTTTGTATACTTGACGTCTTTACATCTCTTTGCCAAAGCTCTTAACTCTTTTTCCATTTTCTTCAAGTTATTACTCATCGTCTTTGTCCTTTCTTTTTTCTCTAATTTTTTCTGACCACTTCTTTCAAAATTTATTCTTTTCAACTTCTAAATATACAAAATATTTTTCTCAGCTCATATTCAGTTTTCAAATAAATTTCCTATCCTTTTTTCAGTTTTCTTGTTTTTTAATTAACTTCTTTATTAATTTCTTCTAACAAGCTTAAATTCTATTCTTCTGTTTTGTGCTCTTCCTTCTGCTGTATCGTTTGTTGCTACAGGTTCTTCTTCTCCTCTTGATTCTACTCCTACTATTCTGTCAGCAGGTACTCCAAATTCCAATAATTTTGCTTTTACGCTTTCTGCCCTTCTCATTCCGAGTTTCATATTATATTCATTCGTTCCTTTTGCATCTGTATGTCCTACTATTGTTACTTCATAGTCGTTTGCTTCTATATATTCTTTCAGATTTTGAAGTATACCGTAATATTGAGGTTTTACATTTGACTTGTCAAAGTCAAATAACAATGCTCTCTCGTCCAATACAACTGTTACTTCTTTTGGTCCTTTTACTTTTGTTATATCAATTTCATTAAGCTCCAATGCGTTTATTCTTATTGTATTTTCTCTTATCTGTGTTGTTGTCAACTTTCTGAAAGCCAAATTCGGTACACTTACTAACAACAACATTATTCCTAATATTATTGCTGTTCTTGATTTTCTTTCCATGCGTCCGCCTCTCTTTCAAGTGATTTGTATTGTGTTGTAAATTCTATCTGTCCTTCATCTCTTAATTTATCCAAGTTATCAGACGGTCTTACAAATTTGTTCTCTTTTAAATATGCTTCTATATTGTCCAGTCTGTCTGTGTTGTAGTTTACCAGCTTTGCATTTGTACATGATACCATCAATGCTCCTAATCCTAATGTTATTGCTATCTTTTTCATATTCTTTTCACTTAAATATAGTTTTCATTTTTATAATATTAACTGATAAAAACTATATTCTCCTTTCTCTATTTTAATTTATATATATTTTGCTCCAAAAGCTCCTTATTTTATTCCTTATATTAGTTACAATAATTACTTAGATTTACTTTTACTTGTATTATATTAACTTTATACATACTTTTGTATTTTTTATTAGTTCAATCTAATTTTCTTTAAATTAACTCTTTTTAAAATTGATACCTTTTAAATTAGTAATCTTAAAAGTTCATCTTTATTTTTTCTTTATATTTTAACTTATTTTGTTTTGCTCTGCTTTTTATTCTATTTCAGTTCATTTTGCTTTAACTTACTCTATTTCGATTACTTCATTTTACTTTGTATTCCTTCAAGTCTTTCTTCCATTTTTTCCAATGCTTCAT